>NZ_JBSGIW010000088.1:0-33116 GCF_053605265.1 Streptomyces sp. NPDC003943
ACGCGCGACCGCGCCCTTCTCCACCGACACCGGCCGCTTCCCGACTGAGGCGCTCCAGCCGGCCGAGCTCGGACTGCCCTCGGCGTCCTGCTACGGGCGCTCGCCGCGGCCACCGCCTCCTGGGCGGTGTCGGGCCTGCACCTGTGGGCGCTCGCGGTGATGCTCGGCGCGCCGCCGCTGACCGCGCTGCCGGTCTGCGTGGGCGGCTTCGCCCTGGCCACGGCCGCGGCCAGCCTCGTGGTCGTCCTGCCGGACGGCTGGGGCGCCCGGGAGGCCCTGCTGCTGCTGTCGCTGACCGCCGTCCTGCCCTGGCGGGAGGCGACCGCCGTGGCGGTCGCCAGCCGGGTGGTCTGCACCCTCAGCGAGGTCCTCGTCGGCGGCGCCGCCCTGCTCCTCACCCTGCCCCGCAAACCCCACCGCTCCCCCCACAGCTCCGACCGACCCGAAGGAACCCCATGCCCAGGCAGCTCTACACCGTCGACGACTGCGAGTCGCTGACCACCAAGCAGGTCCACGGCCTCTACAAGGACCACGTCAACAAGGCCCAGGTCTCCCTGATGACCTCCTTCGGCTTCGGCCAGGAGCTCGTCGCGAGCGCCGAGGGCGTCTGGATCACCCAGCGCGACGGCCGGCGGGTGCTCGACTTCACCGGCGGTGTCGGTGTCCTCAACCACGGCCACAACCACCCGCGGATCCTCGCCGCCCGGCAGCGCTTCCAGGAGCGCCGCAGCATGGAGGTCCACAAGACGTACTTCTCGCCGTACGTCGCCGCGCTCGGCCACAACCTCGCCCAGCTCCTCCCGGGCGACCTGAACATGTCGTTCTTCCCGAACTCCGGTGCGGAGGCGGTCGAGGGCGCGGTCAAGCTCGCGTACAAGTACCACGGCGGGCGCCGCTCCCGGGTGCTGCGGGCCGACATCTCCTTCCACGGCAAGCTGCTCGGCTCGGGCAGCCTGACCGGTCAGAACCAGTCGACGTTCCAGTTCCCCGGCATCCCGGGCGTCGGGATCTTCCGGTACGGCGACCTGGAGTCCGTACGGAAGCTGGTGGCGGAACTGCGCACCGCCCGGGGCGAGTCGGACGTCTACGCGATCCTCATCGAGCCGCTGTCCGCGTCCACCATGAACGAGTGCTCGGAGGAGTTCCTGCGCGGGCTGCGGGAGTTGTGCACGGCCGAGGACATCGTGCTGCTCTTCGACGAGATCTACACCGGCTGGGGCAAGACCGGCACGCTCTTCCACTTCATGCGGTACGAGGGCCTGGTCCCGGACATCCTCACCACCTCCAAGTCCTTCGGCGGCGGCAAGTCCTCCATCTCCGCCTTCGTCGCCCGCGAGCCCGTCTTCCGCAAGGCGTACGACAACCTCACCGACGCCCTGCTCCAGTCGACGTCCACCACCTACTACGGCTTCGGCGAGGAGGCGGTCACCGCCATCGAGGCCGTCAACGTGGCGGTCGAGGACGACTATCCGGCCCGCGCCCGGGCCATCGAGCGGATCCTGGGCCCGGGTCTGGAGCGGATCGCCAAGGAGCACCCGGACGTGGTGGCCGAGGTGCGCGGGGCGGGCGCGCTGCACGGCGTCTTCCTGCACAAGGGCCCGAAGGTCCTGGAGCTGGTGACGAAGCTGGTGCCGGGCCCGATGACGAAGGACCCGCGCTTCCGCACCAAGCTGATCACCTCGTCCGTGGTCAACGCGCTCTACCGCGACCACGGCGTCTACACCTACTACACGCTCAACGGCGACAACCCGCTGATGGTCGCGCCCTCGCTGGTCGCCGAGGAGCACGAGGTCGAGTTCTTCCTCGACTGCCTCGACAAGACCCTCGCCCAGGGTCTGCCCCGCCTGCTCACCCGTTTCGTCAAGGAGAAGGTGTCGTCGCTGTGGTAACCCCCGCCGGAACAACACGGGCCGTGGTCACCGGCGGTGCCGGAATGCTCGGTTCGACGCTCGTCCGCCGGCTGCTCGCCGACGGCCACCAGGTGCACTGCGTGGACCTGCGGGCGCCGGGCACCGCCCACGAGAACCTCACCCACACCGTCTCGGACGTCCGGGACGAGGCCACGATGAAGCGGGTCACGGACGGCGCGGACGTGGTGGTGCACTGCGCCGCCGCCCTGCCCAGCTACCCGGCCGACACCATACGTTCGGTGATCGTCGGCGGTACGGAGGCGGTGCTCGGCGCCGCCGCGGCGAACGCCGTCCCGCGGGTCGTGCACATCTCCTCGACCGCCGTCTACGGGCTGCCGAAGGTGGTGCCGACGCCCGAGGAGTACCCGCGCGAGCCCGTCGACACGTACAGCGCCGCCAAGGCGGAGGCCGAGGAGGTCGCCGAGCGCTTCCGCGGCGGCGACATGTGCGTGCCGGTCCTGCGGCCCAAGACCTTCCTCGGACCGGGCCGGATGGGGTTGTTCGCCATGCTCTTCGAGTGGGCCGAGGAGGGCCGGAACTTCCCGGTCCTCGGCCGCGGCGACGTACGGATCCAGATGTTCGACGTGGACGACCTGGTCGACGCCGTCGTCACCGCGATGCACGCGCCCGCCGAACGGGCCGACGACACCTTCAACCTCGGCGCCACCGAGTTCGGCACGCTCCGCGAGGACTTCCAGGCCGTCCTCGACGCGGCCGGCCACGGCAAGCGGGTCCGCTCGCTGCCCGCCCGGCCCGCGCTCGCCGCGCTCAGCCTGCTCCAGCGCTCCGGGCTCTCCCCGGTCTACGGACGACTGCTCCACAAGCTGCTCGACGACAGCTTCGTCTCCACCGACAAGGCCCGTGACGTGCTCGGCTTCCGGCCGAAGCACTCCAACCAGGACGCGATCCTGCGGACGTACGCCTGGTGGCGCGAGCAGCAGGCGCAGGTCCGGCAGTCCGCCCGCCCCGCGAAGAAGAGCGAGGGCGTCACCAGTGTCGAACCGTGGCGGCAGGGAGCCCTCTCGCTCGCCAAGGTCCTCTTCTAGGAGAACCCCCTCATGTCCCTCCCCCTGGTCTCCGTCATCGTCCCCAACTACAACTACGGCCGCTCGATCGGCCTGTGCGTCGAGGCCGCGCTCGCGCAGACGTACCCGAACATCGAGGTCGTCGTGGTCGACGACTGCTCCACCGACGACTCCGCCCGGATCGCGGCCGAGGCCGGCGCCCGGGTGGTGTCCACCGGCGTCAACAGCGGGGTCGCCGTCGCCCGCAACCTCGGTGCCGAGCTCACCTCGGGCGAGATCCTGGTCTTCCTCGACTCCGACGTCGCCATGCACCCGGACGCCGTGGCCAACGCGGTCCGGCTCCTCGGGACCGGGGAGCGGTACGGGGCGATCTGCGGCACCTACGAGCCCGAGCCGCTGATCCGGGACAGCCTGATCGAGGAGTACCGCTCGCTCCAGCAGTACTACCTGCTGCTGAAGTCCGAGGGCGTCATCACCACCGTCCACACCGCGATCCTGGCCATGCCCCGCCGGGTCTTCGAGGAGGTCGGCCCCTTCAACCCGATCCTGCGCCACACCGAGGACCAGGACTACGGACGCCGGATCTCCGAGCGGTACACGGTGCTCAGCTCCCTGGAGGTGCGCGGCCGGCACGACCACGACGACACCCTGAAGATCGTCCTCGACAAGGTCTTCGCCCGCGCCCGGCTCGCCGTGCCGCTCATCCTCGGCCGGCGCCACCTCCAGGGCGGCTTCGTCACCGGCCCGCGCGCCGGCGCCAGCCTCGCCGCGCCGCTCTCGGTGGCCGCGCTGGCCGCGCCGCCGCTGTGGGGCGCGGTGTGGGCGCTGCTGCCACTGACTCTGTTCGTCCTGGGGGTGCTCGGCGACCTGGACATGTACCGGGAGGTGCGGCGGCACCGGGGCCGGCTCTTCCTCGGCTACTTCGTGGCGGTCAACTTCCTGGTGAACCTGACGGTGTTCGCGGCGATCGCGGTCGCCGGGGTGCAGTGGCTGTGCTCGGCGCGCTTCCGGCACCTGTACGACCCGCGGCCGCGCCCGGAGCCGGCGCCTTCCCCGGTGGGTGCGGGCCGTGGCTGACACGCTCGCGCCCGGGGCCGTACGGGAGTCGTCCCCGGCTTCGGTACGGCCCCGGGGGCGCCGCAGGAGCCGGCTCGTGGCGGCCGCGGCCGTGGCCTGGCTGGTGCTGCTGCTCGTCGAGTGGGCGGCCGACGGCCGGATCTGGCTCGGCAACCTGGTCGGCATCGTGCCGCCCGCCGCCTTCGTCCTCGTCCCGCTGCTGCTCGCCGCCCTGGCGCCGCTCGCCCGGGGCGCGGCGCGGTGGCGGACCCTCGGCGCCGCGGGCCTCGCGCTGCTCCTCGGCTTCGGCCAGTCGGGCGTCGACCCGGCGGCGCTCTGGCGGGCGGAGCCGCGGCCGGGTGCGGACGCGGTCCGGGTCCTCGCCTGGAACACCAACTCGTGGAACCAGGTCCTCGGCACCCAGGACCACTTCTACGCCTTCCTGAAGGCGAAGCGCGCGGACGTGTACCTGCTGCACGAGTACCAGCACGTGACCGCCGACCGGAAGGGCCGGCTGCCCGTCGACGATCTGGCGCGGCTGCGCCGGGAGTTCCCCGGCTACGGGATCGCGGTGCGCGGCGAGCTGGTGACGCTGTCCCGCTTCCCGATCGTCGGGCAGCCGGCCGTCGGCCCGGCCCGGGCGGTGCCGGCGGGCGCCGACTGGGCGACGACGTACCGGGAGAGCAAGGTGCTGCGCACGGACGTGCTGGTCAGAGGCCGGGTGGTGTCGTTCTACAACGTGCACATGCCGGTGTGGAACAGCATGCCGGACGGCCTCCTCTCGCCCGCCTTCTACCGGCACATGCGGGAGCGCTTCGCCCCGCGCCGGGCACAGTACGCGGGCCTTGAGGCCGATCTGGCCGCGAACCGCCACCCGGTGGTCGTCGCCGGCGACTTCAACACGACGGCCGCGATGGCGGACCTCGACCCGCTGCGCCAGCGGCTCTCCGACGCGGTGGACGTGAGCACCGACCCGTACCCGACGAGCTGGGAGGAGGGCGGCTGGAAGCCGTTCTGGCGCACCGACTGGGCGTTCACCGGGAACGGGGCACGGGCCGAGCGCTACTCCTTCGGCGCCCCGGAGAAGCTGTCGGACCACGCGACGCAGGACCTGTGGGTCGGGCTGCCGGGGAGTGACTGACACCGTGGTCCTCTTCTGCGCCCTGGTCTGGGCGGTCTTCCTCGCGCTGCACCTGGTGCTCAACGGCCGCTGGTGGCCCTGGCTCGCGGTGTCGCTGCTGCCGCCGGTCGCCCTCGCCGCCGCACCGCTGGCGCTGCTCGCCGCCGCCTCGGTCACCGGCAGGTGGGTCGCGGCGGCGCTCGCGGTCTGCTCGCTGCTGGTCGCCTGGCCGCAGAACGGCATCAACCTGCGAGCCCTCCGGCCGGGCTCCGCCCCGGCGGGGCTGCGGCTCGTCTCCTGGAACACCCAGCACTGGAACCAGGGCGGCGACCCCGACCGGTTCTACGGCTTCCTGCGCGGCCTCGACGCGGACGTGTACGTCCTCCAGGAGTACCTGAACGGCTTCGAGGGCGGCGAGGTCTGGGACATCGACGACGAGGAGCGGCTGCGGGCCGCGTTCCCGGACCACCACCTGGCGGTCGGCAACAACTCGGTGACGCTGTCCCGGTTCCCGCTCGCCGGGCCGCCGGTGCCGGTCGGCGCCTGCTCGCTCCGCGCGGACCTGCGCGTCGGCGCCGGGACCCTGTCCACGTACAACGTGCACATCCCGGTCCAGCTCACCGTCATGAACCCGCTGCGCCCGGCCTTCTTCCGGGACATGCGGCGCCGGGCGGCGGCCCGCGACGCCGAGTACACGGCGCTCGTCGCCGACCTGCGGGGCAACCCGCACCCGGTCCTGGTGACCGGGGACTTCAACACCAGCGCGGCCATCGGGGACATCCGGCGGATGCCCCGCTCGCTGCGCGACGCGATCGGCGCCTGCCGCTCGCTCCTCCCCGGGAGCTGGCACGCCCGCTCCCGGCTGCGGCTGTGGCGGATCGACTGGGCCTTCACGGGCGGCGGTGCCCGGGTCGGCTCGTACCGCTTCCGCGAAGCCGAGGGCCTGTCCGACCACCTGGTCCAGGAACTCACCGTGACGACACCTGTCGTCTGAGAAGGGATTTCGACTGATGGAGTACACGACGCTCGGCGGGCCCGGCGGCCCGCGGGTGAGCACGCTGTGCCTGGGCACGCTGCCCTTCGGCACCCGCGTCGACGAGGAGACCGCCTTCGCCGTCCTCGACCGCTTCCACGAGGCGGGCGGCACGTTCCTCGACACCGCCAACACCTACGCCTTCTGGGAGCCGGGCGCCACCGGCGCCGAGAGCGAGCTGCTCATCGGGCGCTGGCTGCGCAGCCGGGGCGTGCGGGACGAGATGGTCCTCGCCACCAAGGTGGGCGCGCTGCCCGACCCGCCCGGCTCGGCCTGGCCGGAGTGCGCGGAGGGCCTCTCGGCGCCGGTGCTGCGCCGCCAGGTCGAGCAGAGCCTGCGGAACCTGGGCACGGACCGCATCGACCTCTACTACGCGCACATCGACGACCGGGCGACGCCGGTGGCCGAGACGATGGGCGCCTTCGGCGAGCTGGTCGCCGCCGGGAAGATCGGCCGGGCCGGCTGCTCCAACTTCGCCGCCTGGCGGATCGAGGAGTCGCGGGGCGCGGCCCGGGCAGCCGGGGTGCCGGACTACGCGGCGGTGCAGCAGCGCTACACCTATCTGCGGCCGCGCCCGGGTGCCGACTTCGGCGTGAACCCGCACGCCTCCGAGGAGCTGCTCGACTACCTGGGCACCCGGCCCGAGCTGACCTTCACGGCGTACACGACCCAGCTGACGGGCGCCTACACCGACCCGGGCAAGGAGGTGCCCGAGCAGTACCGGCACCTCGGTTCGGAGCGGCGCCTGAAGGTGCTCGGCGAGGTCGCCGCATCGCTTGGCCGGTCCGCGAACCAGGTGGTCCTGGCGTGGGCGCTCGGCGGGGCGCTGCCGGTGCTTCCGGTGATCGGGGCGAGTTCGCCGGCGCAGCTCGACGAGACGCTGGGCGCGGTGGGGCTGCGGCTCGACGAGGAGCTGAGGAAGCGGCTCGACGATGCGGACTGACCGGGGGCGCCTCGGGGCGATCGGCGTGGTGTGGCTGCTGGCGCTGCTGGTCGGCGGGGCGGTCGCGGTGGCGGGCCTCGGCCGGCTCGACCAGTCCTTCACCGCCACCGGCGGGCCCGGCCACCGCGCCAACCAGGAGATCCACGCCAGGTACGGCAACGGGGCGGCCGTCCCGCCGCTGGTGGCCGTGGCGGCGGTACGGGACCGGGCCTCGGCCGACCGCTTCGCCGACACGGTCGCCCGCGCGGCGGGCCCGGACGCCCGCGTCCTGACGCGTACGGAGGGCGGCACCGCGTACGCCCTGGTCCACCCGGGCGCCGGGAAGCCGGACCTGGCGGGCCTGACCGCCGTCGAGGACGCGACGAGGGCGCTGCGGGCCGCCGGGGTGGCGGTGACGGGCGTGCTGCCGCTGACGGCGGACAGCGCGGCGGCCGGCCCCGGCCCGGTGGCCCTCGCCCTGAAGGCGGCCTGCGCCCTCGGCTTCCTGGGACTCCTCGGGTGGGCCTTCCGCTCGCCGCTCGGGGTACTGGCCCCGCTGCTGCTCGCCGCGACGGTCTCGGTGGCCGCGCTCCTGCTGGTCGAGGCGGTGGCCTCGGTCGTTCCGGTCAGCTTCGTCGTGGTCTATCAGATCCCGGTGACGGCCCTGGTGGTCATGGTGCGGCGGTGGGCGCGGCCGCCGGGCACGGTCACGGTCACGGGAGGCGCGGCGGGCGCGGCGGCCTTCACCGCGCTGGCCTGCTTCCCCGCGGTGTTCCTGCGCTCGATCGGCGTCGCGGGGGCGGCGGTGTGCCTGGTGGGCGCGGTGGTGACGCTGACGCTTGATCCGCTGCTGCGGTCGGCGGCGGGAGCGGCGCGGCGCGGCCGGTCCGGTGCCTCGCGCCGGCGCACGGCGGGGCGCGTGGCCGCGCCGGCGGCGGGCGTCACGGCCGGCGAGGCCGCCGGGCCGCCCGGCCCGGGTCGGCCCTTCGCCTCCGGCCGGCTCCCCGGCCCGGTCCGGGCCTGGGCCCGGCCCGTCTCGTTCGTCGCCTTCGTCCTCCTCCTGCTCTGCGCGGGTGCGGCCCCGTTGCTGCGGGTCGGCAACCCCGAGGCCCGTGCCCTCGTGGCCGCCGGTCCCGCGCGGGAGGGACTCGACCGGCTCGGGGCGTCGGGTGTGCTCAACCCGCTGGAGGTCCTGGTGCCTTCGGGCGCGGCCGAGGAGGTGGTGCGCGAGGCGTCCGCGGTCCCGGGGGTGCGGTTCGCGGCGGCGCCGGGCGGGTCCGGGTGGCGCCGGGGCGGTACGGCCCTGGTCGTGGTCGTGCCGGACGAGGAGCCGATGACGCCCGGGGGCGCCCGGGCCGTCGAGGCGGTGCGGGCGGCGCTCGCCGGGACCGGGGCGCTGGTCGGGGGTTCGGGGGTGGTGGACCGGGATCTGGTGGACCGGGACTACGGGTTGCTGCCGTACGCGGTGCCGGTGGTCGCGCTCGTCGCCTTCGGTGTGCTCGTACGCGGGCAGCGGGCCGCGGCGGGCCGGTCGCTCCTCGGTGCGCTGCTGGCGGCGGCCGCGGCGGCCGGCGGGCCGGTGCTGCTGTGGCAGTACGGGCCGGCCGGGACGGGCGCGGTGACGGGCTGGGTGCCGCTGGTGGTGGGGGCGTTCGCGTTCTGCGTGTCCCTGGAGCGCTCGGCGGCGACCGTCGCCGTGCCGTCCTCCACCGGCTCCTCCTCGCCGCCGGCCGGGGTCACCGACGCGGCCGGCCTCCTGGCGGCCGCCGCGGGCGCGCTCGCGGTCCTCGCGGCCGGGATCGGCCCGCAGGTCGAACTGGCGCTGCTGGTCTCGGCGTTCGCCCTGACGGTGCTGCTCGACGCGCTGGGCGGCCGGGTGCTCGCCGTACCGGCCACGCGTCCCCGTCTCACTCCTTGGAGTTCACCCCGATTGGTCTAGACCTAGACGGGTGCACCCCTCTAGCATCGACGACCGCTACAGCGAGGGGGAGAACGACATGCTGGAGGCGCTCGGCATCAAGGAGCCGACGGAGACCGTCTACCGTCTGCTCCTGGAGCGGCCCGAGTACGGGGTGACGGAGATGGCGGCCCATCTGGGCCGCACCGAGACCGAGGTGCGCGAGGCCCTGCTCTGCCTCGCCGACCTCAAACTCGTCCTGATGGACGAGGACTCGGGCGAGGTGGAGCCGTACTCCCCGGACGTCGGCTTCTCCTTCCTGCTCTCGCGCGCCGAGGCCGAACTCAGCAAGCGCAGACGCCAGGTCGAGCAGGCGGGCCGGGCGGTGGCCGGGATCCTCGCCACGTACGCCGACTGCCCGGACCATCCCGCCCGGCACGACGTCGTCCACCGGATCACCGGCCTCGACGCCGTCCGCGAACGCCTGGAGGACCTGGCGGCCGGCGCCCGCACCGAGTGCCTCTCGCTGCTCCCGGGCGGGGCCCAGCTGCCCGACACCATGGACGCCAGTCAGCCGCTGGACCAGCTCGCGCTGGAGCGCGGGGTGCGGATCCGGTCCATCTACCAGGAGAGCTTCCGCAACGACCCGCCGACCGCCGACTACGTGCGCTGGTACTGCGGCCTCGGCGGCGAGGCCCGTACCGTGCCCGTCGTCCCCATGCTCATGGTGATCGTCGACCGCGAGGCCGCGCTCGTCCCCGTCGACCCGTCGGACGCCCGCGCGGGCGCCCTGGAGGTCCGCAGCCCCGGCCTGGTCCACGCGCTCGTCGTCCTCTTCGACCGCCTCTGGGACGCGGGCACCCCCTTCGGCGAGGCCCCGCGCCGCGACGAGCACGATCTCTCCCCGCAGGAGCGCGAGTTGCTGATGCTCCTCGGCATCGGCTGCACCGACGACATCGCCGCGCGCCGGCTCGGGGTCTCGCTGCGCACCGTGCGGCGGATGAGTTCGGAGCTGATGTCCCGGCTCGGCGCGCGCAGCCGTTTCGAGGCGGGGGTGCGGGCGGTGAAGGAGGGCTGGCTGTGAGTCTCATCCGTTATACGGACAGGGGTTCCGCGAATCGAAGCGTTCCCCTAGATTTCCCGGTCATCACGAGGTGATCAGCGAGGGGACGGAATCGCCATGTCAGAAGCCGCACAAGGGAAACAACCGGTCGTCACACCCCTCAGGGTGGTGATCGCCGTCTGCCTCGTCGCGCCGTTCGTCGCGATGCTCTGGGTGAGCTCCTACGCGAAGGTGGACCCCACCTTCATCGGGATCCCGTTCTTCTACTGGTACCAGATGCTCTGGGTGCTCATCTCCACCGCGCTGACCGTGGTGGCCTACAAGCTGTGGCAGCGTGACCAGCGCGCCCGCAAGGGAGGTGACGCGCGATGAAGGACGGCGTGAACGGCGTCGCGCTCGGCGTCTTCGTCTTCTTCTTCCTGGCCGTCACGGTCATGGGCTTCCTGGCCGCCAAGTGGCGCCGGGCCGAGAACGAGCACAGCCTCGACGAATGGGGCCTGGGCGGGCGCTCGTTCGGCACCTGGATCACCTGGTTCCTGCTGGGCGGCGACCTCTACACCGCGTACACCTTCGTCGCCGTCCCGGCAGCGATCTACGCGGCGGGCGCGGCCGGCTTCTTCGCCGTGCCGTACACGATCCTGGTCTACCCGCTGATCTTCACCTTCCTGCCCCGCCTGTGGTCGGTGTCGCACAAGCACGGGTACGTGACGACCTCGGACTTCGTCCGCGGCCGCTTCGGCTCCAAGGGCCTGTCGCTGGCGGTCGCCGTCACCGGCATCCTCGCCACCATGCCGTACATCGCGCTCCAGCTGGTCGGCATCCAGGCCGTCCTGGACGTGATGGGCGTCGGCGGCGGCGAGAACACCAACTGGTTCGTGAAGGACCTGCCGCTGCTCATCGCCTTCGGCGTGCTCGCCGCGTACACCTACTCGTCCGGCCTGCGCGCGCCCGCGCTCATCGCGTTCGTCAAGGACACGCTGATCTACATCGTCATCGCGGTGGCGATCATCTACATCCCGATCAAGCTGGGCGGCTTCGACGAGATCTTCGGCAAGGCGGCCGAGGCGTACAAGACGATCAACCCGGCCACCCACAAGCCCAAGGGCGCCCTGGTGCCCGGCGAGGCCGGCCAGTGGACGTACGCGACGCTCGCGCTCGGCTCGGCGCTCGCGCTCTTCATGTACCCGCACTCGATCACGGCGACGCTCTCCTCCAAGAGCCGCAACGTGATCCGCCGCAACACCACGATCCTGCCGCTGTACTCGCTGATGCTGGGCCTGCTCGCGCTGCTCGGCTTCATGGCCATCGCCGCCGGGGTGAAGGTGACCAACGGTCAGCTCGCCATCCCGCAGCTCTTCGAGAACATGTTCCCGGACTGGTTCGCCGGCATCGCCTTCGCCGCCATCGGCATCGGCGCGCTCGTGCCGGCCGCGATCATGTCGATCGCCGCGGCCAACCTCTTCACCCGCAACATCTACAAGGACTTCATCAAGCCGGACGCCACCGCCGAGCAGGAGACCAAGGTCTCCAAGCTCGTCTCGCTCCTGGTGAAGGTCGGCGCCCTGGTCTTCGTCCTCACCATGGACAAGACCGTCGCCATCAACTTCCAGCTGCTCGGCGGCATCTGGATCCTGCAGACCTTCCCGTCCCTGGTCGGCGGCCTCTTCACGCGCTGGCCGCACCGCTGGGCACTGCTCGCCGGCTGGGCCGTCGGCATGGTCTACGGCACGGCCGCCGCGTACGGGGTCGCCAGCCCCACCCAGAGCCACTTCGGCGGCTCCGCGGCCGAGATCCCGGGCATCGGCGAGATCGGCTACATCGGCCTCACCGCCTTCGTCCTCAACGTCCTCGTCACCGTCGTCCTCACCCTCGTCCTGCGCTCCGTCGGCACCCCCGACGGCGTCGACGAGACCTCGCCGGAGGACTACACGGCCGACGCGGGCGACGCGGGCGTCGTCACCGAACTGCCGAAGGTCGGCACCGGTCACTGACCGGCCACGACACGGCCGCGCCCGCCCCCGGAATCCGGGAGGCGGGCGCGGCCGTGTCGGGTGCAGACTGCCGGGCATGGACTTCACGATCAGGGCGGTACGGCCCGAGGAGTACGAGGAGCTCGGTGACCTCACCGGCCTGACCTATCTGAACGACGGGCTGCTGCTGCACGGCGAGGACGACTTCTACCTGGCCGTACTCCGCGACACGGCCCGCCGGGCGCGCGAGAGCGAGGTGCTCGTCGCCGTCGACGCCGAAGGGCGGGTCATCGGCGGGGTGACCTTCGCCGCGGGCGGCACCGCCTGGGCGGACATCGCGGTCGAGGGCGAGGCGGAGTTCCGGATGCTCGTCGTCGCGCCGGACGCGCGTGGCCGGGGCGTCGGCGAGGCCCTCGTGCGGGCGTGCGTCGACCGGGCGCGGGCCCTGCCCGGCTGCGCGCGGCTCGTGCTCTCCACGGCCGACGTGATGGTCTCCGCGCACCGGATATACGAGCGGCTCGGCTTCGTCCGCACCCCCGAGCGGGACTGGGAGCCGATCCCCGACCACCTCCTGCGCACCTACGCACTGGAGTTGACGGAGCACTGACGACACACAACATGTGGGGGGTGCTCCGAGGGGCGCCCCCCACATGTATGCTCGTCCTCGCTGTCGCCGCAGGGGAATCCGGTGAAAATCCGGAACTGTCCCGCAACGGTGTACTAAGTGCGTTTCCGTACGACGTGAGTCCGAGGACCTGCCGACAGCGCGCCCGGTCCGTCCGTTCCGGGTGTCACTGACGTCCGGGCCTCGCGGAGTGGGCCGGTGGACGCGGCGCCGCCGTGCGTACGGCGCCCGTTGCCGCCTCCCGCCATGGCCCCGTGCCGAGCGAGGGAGAGCCCCCACGTGACCATCGCGCCCGCCGATCCGGCTTCGGCCGAGGCTTCCGCGGTCGAGACCGACGGCCCCGGGACCGCGCTGCTGCGGACCCTGACCGATCTCACCGCCGACCTCCCGGACACCGACCCCGGCCGGGTCGCCGCCGCCGCGCTGCGCGGCCGGCACCCCGGCTCGGACGAGGCGGAGCTGCGCGAGCTGGCCACGGAGGCCGCCGCCGGCCTGATCGCCGAGGACCCGGCGTACTCCCGGCTCGCCGCCCGGCTCCTGACGATCACGATCGCCCAGGAGGCGGCCGGCCAGGGCGCGGTGTCCTTCGCCGCCTCCGTCGCCGTCGGCCACCGCGAGGGCCTGATCGCCGACCGCACGGCCGACTTCGTGGCTCTGCACGCCGAGCGGCTCGACGCGACGATCGACGCCGCCGCCGACGACCGCTTCGGCTACTTCGGCCTGCGCACGCTCTACTCGCGCTACCTCCTGCGCCACCCGATCACCCGCAAGGTCATCGAGACCCCGCAGCACTTCATGCTGCGCGTGGCCGCCGGCCTCGCCGAGGACGACTCGGTCCGCGCGCTCGACGAGGTGACGGCGCTCTACGGCCTGATGAGCCGCCTGGACTACCTGCCGTCCTCCCCCACGCTCTTCAACTCCGGCACCCGCCACCCGCAGATGTCGTCCTGCTACCTGCTCGACTCGCCGCAGGACGAGCTGGACTCCATCTACGACCGCTACCACCAGGTCGCGCGGCTGTCGAAGCACGCGGGCGGCATCGGCCTGTCGTACTCCCGCATCCGCGCCCGCGGTTCGCTCATCCGCGGCACCAACGGGCACTCCAACGGCATCGTGCCGTTCCTGAAGACGCTGGACGCCTCCGTCGCCGCCGTGAACCAGGGCGGCCGCCGCAAGGGCGCCGCCGCCGTCTACCTGGAGACCTGGCACGCGGACATCGAGGAGTTCCTGGAGCTCCGCGACAACACCGGCGAGGACGCCCGCCGTACGCACAACCTCAACCTGGCCCACTGGATCCCGGACGAGTTCATGCGCCGGGTCAACGCGGACGCCGAGTGGTCGCTGTTCTCGCCGGCCGACGTGCCCGAGCTGGTCGACCTGTACGGCGAGGAGTTCGACGCCGCCTACCGCAAGGCCGAGGCGGCGGGCCTGGCCCGCAAGACCATGCCGGCCCGCGACCTGTACGGCCGCATGATGCGCACCCTGGCGCAGACCGGCAACGGCTGGATGACCTTCAAGGACGCCGCCAACCGGACCGCGAACCAGACCGCCGAGCCCGGCACGGTCGTCCACTCCTCCAACCTCTGCACCGAGATCATCGAGGTCACCAACGACGGCGAGACCGCCGTCTGCAACCTCGGCTCGGTCAACCTGGGCTCGTTCGTGTCCGGTTCGGACCTGGACTGGGAGCGGCTCGACGAGACCGTCCGCACCGCCGTCACGTTCCTCGACCGGGTCGTCGACATCAACTTCTACCCGACCGAGCAGGCCGGCCGCTCCAACGCCAAGTGGCGTCCGGTGGGCCTGGGCGCGATGGGCCTCCAGGACGTCTTCTTCAAGCTGCGGCTGCCCTTCGACTCGGCCGAGGCGCGCGCCCTGTCCACCCGGATCGCCGAGCGGATCATGCTCGCCGCGTACGAGGCGTCCGCCGACCTCGCCGAGCGCAACGGCCCGCTGCCGGCCTGGGACAAGACCCGTACGGCCCGCGGTGTGCTGCACCCCGACCACTACGACGTCGAGCTGAACTGGCCGGAGCGCTGGGCCGCGCTGCGCGAGCGGATCGCCGCCGTCGGCATGCGCAACAGCCTGCTGCTCGCCATCGCCCCGACCGCGACGATCGCCTCGATCGCGGGCGTCTACGAGTGCATCGAGCCGCAGGTCTCCAACCTGTTCAAGCGCGAGACGCTGTCCGGCGAGTTCCTCCAGGTCAACTCGTACCTGGTGGCGGAGCTCAAGGAGCTCGGCGTGTGGGACGCGCAGACCCGTGAGGCGCTGCGCGACTCCAACGGCTCGGTCGCCGGCTTCGGCTGGGTGCCGGCCGAGGTCCGCGAGCTGTACCGCACGGCCTGGGAGATCCCGCAGCGCGGCCTGATCGACATGGCCGCCGCCCGCACCCCGTTCCTGGACCAGGCGCAGTCCCTGAACCTGTTCATGGAGACGCCGACCATCGGCAAGCTGTCGTCGATGTACGCGTACGCCTGGAAGCAGGGCCTGAAGACCACGTACTACCTGCGCTCGCGTCCGGCGACCCGGATCGCCCGCGCCGCCCAGGCCACCACGATCCCCGTCCAGCAGGCCACGCCCGACGCGGACGCCGTCGCCTGCTCCCTGGAGAACCCCGAGTCCTGCGAGGCATGCCAGTAATGAGCACCACCCGTTCTCACAACCTGCTCGACCCGGGCTTCGAACTGACCCTGCGTCCGATGCGCTACCCGGACTTCTACGAGCGCTACCGGGACGCCATCAAGAACACCTGGACCGTGGAGGAGGTCGACCTCCACTCGGACGTCGCCGACCTCGCCAAGCTGTCCCCGGGCGAGCAGCACATGATCGGCCGCCTCGTCGCGTTCTTCGCGACCGGCGACTCGATCGTGGCCAACAACCTGGTGCTGACGCTCTACAAGCACATCAACTCCCCGGAGGCGCGCCTCTACCTGAGCCGCCAGCTCTTCGAGGAGGCCGTGCACGTCCAGTTCTACCTGACGCTGCTCGACACCTACCTGCCCGACCCGGACGACCGCGCGGCGGCCTTCGCGGCCGTCGAGAACATCCCCTCCATCCGCGAGAAGGCGCAGTTCTGCTTCAAGTGGATGGACTCGGTCGAGAAGATCGAGAGGCTGGAGACGGCCGCCGACCGGCGCCGCTTCCTGCTCAACCTGATCTGCTTCGCCGCCTGCATCGAGGGCCTGTTCTTCTACGGCGCCTTCGCCTACGTGTACTGGTTCCGCAGCCGCGGTCTGCTGCACGGCCTGGCCACCGGCACCAACTGGGTGTTCCGGGACGAGACGATGCACATGAACTTCGCCTTCGAGGTCGTGGACACCGTCCGCAAGGAGGAGCCGGAGCTCTTCGACGACGAGCTGCAGCAGCAGGTCACCGACATGCTGAAGGAGGCCGTCGAGGCGGAGCTCCAGTTCGGCCAGGACCTGTGCGGTGACGGCCTGCCGGGCATGAACACGGAGTCGATGCGCGAGTACCTCCAGTGCGTCGCCGACCAGCGCCTGACCCGCCTGGGCTTCGCCCCGGTGTTCGGCTCGGAGAACCCGTTCGCGTTCATGGAGCTCCAGGGCGTCCAGGAGCTGACGAACTTCTTCGAGCGCCGGCCGTCCGCCTACCAGGTGGCGGTCGAGGGCTCGGTCGACCTGGACGAGGACTTCTGATCGCCTCGGTTCCGGACGCGTAGGGTGCCCGGCATGGGGATCTTCTTACGCGCGCGGCTCGGCACGCGCCTCCTGGCGTGCTCCGCCGCTCTGCTCACCGTCGCCGCGGGCCTGGGAATCAGGTCCGCGGCGTCGGGCGTCGTCGCGAAGTACGCGGGCGACGCGCTCTACACGCTGCTCGTCCTGGCCCTGGTGGTGCTGGTGGTGCCGCGGGTCCGGCCGGCCGTGGCGGCCTGGGCCGCCCTCGGGTTCAGCTGGGCCGTGGAGCTGTTCCAGCTGACCGGCGTACCGGCGGAGCTGGCCGCGCGCAGCACGCTCGCGCGCCTGGTGCTCGGCACGACGTTCAACGTGCCGGACCTGTTCTGGTACGCGATCGGCGCGGCGGTCGGCTGGGCCGTCCACCGCGCCGTGGGTGCGCGCAGAAGTGAGGGTCAGTCGTTCGGGACGACCGGGTAGCGCGGCGTGCCCTCTTCCATCTGGCGCAGGGCGTCCTTGCGGTCCCGCTTCGACAGCTTGTCGATGTAGAGGAAGCCGTAGAGGTGGTCCGTCTCGTGCTGGAGGCAGCGGGCGAAGTAGCCGGTGCCGCGGACCTTGATCGGGTTGCCCTTCATGTCCTGGCCGGTGACCTCGGCGTAGTCCGGGCGGGCCAGCTCGGCGTACGCGGTCGGGACCGAGAGGCAGCCCTCGTTGGAGTCGTCGAGGTGCCGCTGGTCGGCCGGCAGGTCGACGAGGACCGGGTTGATCACGTGGCCGACGTGGCGCTTGCCCTCGTCGTCCATGCAGTCGTAGACGAAGACCTTCAGGTCGACGCCGATCTGGTTGGCGGCGAGGCCGACGCCCTCGGCGGTGCGCTGGCTGGCGAACATGTCGTCGATGAGCTGCGCCAGCTCGTCGTCGAAGTCGGTGACGTCCTTGCACTCCCGGTGCAGGACGGGGTTGCCCACGACCGTGATGGGGCGCGAGGTGCCGCGCTCGCGGTGGGCGGCCTCGCGGGCCTCGGTGTCCTCGGTGTCGACGATGAAGCCCTCGTCGTCCACGGCGTACACGCCCGTCTGCTCCTGCTCAGTGCCCTGCTGCGACATGTCCGCCGTACGCCTTCTTCCTCGACCCGGTACACCCCGACGGTAGATACGGGGTTGGGTACAGCCTACGGCCAGCGGTCAGCAGACTTCCTCCAGATCACGCCATTCCCGGCTGTCCGGACTGTCCGCCACCCAGCTGTCGAGCAGCCCCCGGACCAGGCCCGCGGGGGCGGCGATGCCGCACTCCCGCTCGGGCACCCACAGCTCGCCGGGCGAGCGGTGGCCGAGCGGACCGGGGTGCCCCGGCTCGCTGTGGTCGTGCGGGTCGAGGTGCTCGCCCTCGCCCTCGGCGCTGGGCATGGTCGACTCGGAGCAGGCGCGGCAGAGCAGCCGTACGGAGGACGACCAGTCCTCGGCGGCGAAGCCCGCGTCGGCGGCGAGCTGCTCCAAGGCGTCCCGGTCGGCCTCGGTGGCGGCCTCCAGGAGGACCACCCAGGTGGGCACCGGCGACGGCGCCCACAGCTCGATCTCGTCGAAGACCGGGTACGAGGGGCCCGCGCTGGTGGTGCGCTCGCCGTTGGGCACGCCGTCGTGCAGCACGACCTCGCCCCAGCGGCGCCCGGACGAGGGCAGCGGGATGGACAGGACCTCGATCCGGGCCGGGTCGAGCCGGCGGCCCCAGACGACCTCGGCCTCGCCCTCCGGGGAGAGCCGCACGGCCGCGCTGCCCAGCTCCATCCCGGCCGGCTCGCCGGTGCCGGCGGCGGCCCCGGGGACCTTCAGGCCGTACGCCTGCCAGGCGCGGCGGGCCAGCGGCCAGTCCTGCAGGGCGGTGGCGGCGATGCCCACGTTCCACCAGTCGGGAGCGCCGGTCTCCTTGTCGAGCAGCGCGACGGCCCGCAGGCCCGCGGCCCGGGCCTGCTCCCAGTCGTGCCGGAACTTGTGCAGCAGGGCCAGGTTGAACCAGGACTCGGAGAGCCAGGGCTCCAGGTCCGCCGCGCGCGTCAGCAGCGCGCCCGCGTCCTCGTACCGGCCGTCGCCGATCAGCGTGAACGCGCGGTCGGTGGCCTGCCGCCACGAGGCGGAGGGCCGATGCCGTACCTTCCCGAAGATCCTCACGATTCCCGCCTGCCGGTCGCTTCACCCTCTTGTTCGCATCCAACCATGCCCGGTCGGACGCGCGCTCATTACCCGTGGGTTACCCCGGTGGAACGGGGGCGATGCCGCCCTTGACGCCTCCTCTCGCGAGGACCCGGGCGAGCGATTCGACGACGTCGGGGTGGTAGTCGCGGGCGGTGCCGAGCCGGAGCCGTTCGAGGGCGCCCAGGCCGCCGCCCGCGCTGCCGGCGGCGAGGTCGTCGTAGGCGTTGACGGCCCGGACGATCCGGGCGGGCAGCGGCTGCTCGCGGTACGGGTCGGCCTGCCGCTCGACGACGACGGCGACGGCCGTCGGGACCCCGGTCTGACGCACCACGGCCGCGCCGAGCAGGGCGATCCGGCGCTGCTCCTCGGCGGGCAGCAGCGCGGTGGCGCCGCCGTCGACGGGATCGACGAGGGAGAGCTGGCCGATGTCGTGCATGAGCGCCGCGTATTCGAGGACGGTCAGCTCGGTCCCGGACAGGCCCAGCTCCCGGCCCACCGCGCGGCTGAGCGCGGCGACCCGGTGGGCGTGGCCGGGCGGGGTGCAGCCGGCGATCTCGGTGGCCCGGGCCAGCGAGGCGATGGTCTCCCGGTTGGTGGTGCGCACGGCCGCGTACCGCCGGAAGGAGACCTGGGTGAGCAGCAGCGGCACCGCGAAGACGGGCAGCGCCCACAGTCCGGCGGCGGCGACGCCGAGGGCCATGACGGCGCCGGTGGCGCCGACGGCGGAGCCGATGCCGAGCAGCGCGCGCAGTTCGTCGCGGAGCAGCGGACCGAAGGGGTGCCCGGTGCGGGCGCGGTGCAGCACGGCGCCGAGGACGGCGTCGCAGAGGGCGGTGAGGAGCAGCAGCACGACCAGGAAGAGGGTGTACGCGGGGCTCTGGCCGAGGTGGGCGGTGACGGCGCCCTGGTTGTAGAGGGGCTGGAAGCAGCTGGCGGCGAAGCCGACGGTGAGGATGCGCCGGGCGAGCTGGTCGAGGTCGGGGCCGTTGCCGCGGGCCACGTGGGGCACGGTGCCGACGAGGCCGGCCGCGACGACGACGGCGACGGTCTGGAGCACGCCGTGGGTGGTGACCTGGCCGCCGTTCTGGCCGAGCAGCGCGTACGCGAGGGCGCCGGCGGAGGCAAGCGGCGCGGGTTCCCGCTCCTCGGGCGCGGCTCCGCGGCGGGTGAGTTCGCCGAGCGCGATGAGGACGCCGAAGGCGACGGCGATGCCGGGGTCGGCGAGGCCGTGCCAGAGGGTGGCGCCGAGGCCGCCGAGGGTGAGCAGCAGGGCGGCCGCGCGGACGGTGCCGACGGTGGCGCGGGCGGCGGCCGGGGGACTCACGCCCGCTCCTGGAGGGGCGCGGTCTCCGGTACGGCCGCGGGCGCGGGTTCCGGTACGGCTTCGGGCCCGGGGGCGGGCGTGGGTGCGGGGGGACGGGGCTGGGGCACGGCGGTCTCGTCGGCGGTGACCTCGGTCTGCCAGCCGTGCCGGGCCAGCGCGCGGGCGAGCGCCTCGACCATGCGCGGGTCGAAGTGGCTGCCGGCGCACCGCTCCAGTTCGGCGAGGGCCGTCCCGACCGGGCGGGCGCGGCTGTAGGAGCGGGTGGAGGTCATGGCGTCGAAGGCGTCGGCGACGGCGACCACCCGCGCGTACTCGGGGATCTGGTGGCCCTTGAGCCCGTACGGGTAGCCGGTGCCGTCCATCCGCTCGTGGTGGTGCAGGATCGCGCTGCGGGCCTCGCCGAGGAAGCCGATGCCGCGGACCATCTCGTGCCCGTACTCGGGGTGCAGCTCGATGACCCGGCGCTCCTCGGGGGTGAGCGGCCCGTCCTTGCGCAGCACCCGGGTCGGCACGCCGAGCTTGCCGACGTCGTGGAGGATACCGGCGAACCTGACCACCTCCAGACGGGGCTCGGCCATGCCGAGTTCACGGGCGATCAGGAGGGAGGCGCGGCCGACGCGTTCGCTGTGGCCGCGGGTGTAGCGGTCCTTGATGTCGACGGCCTGGACGAGCGCCCGGATGGTGGCCTGGTGGCCGGCCCGCTCGCGGTGGTACTGGGCGAAGCCCCAGCAGGAGATGTACATGGGCAGCAGCACGAAGAGCGCGGCGACCGGGCCGTAGCCGCTGCGCCACAGCACGGCCATCATCAGCCCGGCGAGGCCGTGCACGGCGTGCGGGGCGAGGGACCGGCCGAGCAGTCCGCGCCAGGCGGTGCGCGGCGGCAGCTGCTCGGCGGTGGCGCGGATGCCGCCGTCGAGGGCGGTGAGCACCAGGCAGAAGGCGAGCGCCCCGGCCCCGGCCGGCACCAGCACGTACGGGAAGTCGGGGATGACCTGGCCGCGGCCGAGGGCGCCCGGGCATTCGAGGAGCCGGCCGGTGCGGCCCGCGGCCCAGACGGCGAGGGCGAGTTGGGCGGCCCGCCAGGCCCGGCGCAGCCCGGCGGGCGGCTCGTCGACGCGGGCGATGAGGGCGCCCGGCACGGCGGTGAGGGCGGCGGCGGCCGGCGGCAGGAGCAGCGCGGCGGCGAGCAGTACGGGGAAGAAGGAGCCGGCGCCCCTGGGGGCGTCGGCCCGGTGCGCGGCGCCGAAGATCCGGTCGGCGAGCCGGAGGGGGGTCCCCCCGGGCGAGCGGAGCCGGGCCGGGGGGAGCACGGGCAGCTCGCACAGCGCGTAGAGCGCGGCGAGCAGCAGCACGGTCGGCCAGGGCGTGGCCGCGCCGGGGCGCAGGGCGGGCAGGGCGACCGCCGCGGCGGCGAGCACGGCACAGGCGACACAACCGCGCGCCGCTCGCGGAACGCCCCGTCCGCGCGGAATGACCTTCACGCCCATCACGCCCGCCACGCTAGCGAGTTGGGGCGGCGGGCCCCGGCGCGCCGGGCCCGATTCGCACCATCGGGTGATACAAGCCGATGGGCACACGAATGGACACGCGAAAGGCCGGGCGACGTGTGTCGCCCGGCCCTTCCGTGCGTGTGCCGGCGCCGGCGGGCGCCTGGGGTGCGGCCCGCGCCGGCTACTGCTCCTGCGGGGTCGCCTGACCGGCCGGTGCCGTGGGCTCCTGCTCGGGCACCACGTGACCCGAGCGGATCAGCTCGATCCGGCCCATCACCTTGGACCGCAGGTCGACCGGCACGTCGTCACTGCCGCAGCAGCGCTTGACGAGCTTCTTCACGGCCTGCTCCAGGCCGTACTTCTCCAGGCACGGGGAGCACTCCTCGAAGTGCACCTCGAACTTGGTGCATTCACCGTCGGGCATCTCTCGGTCGAGGAACTCGTAGAGATGGTCCAGGACCTCCGAGCAGTCCGTCTCGTGCGGATCTCCGCAGCTCATGAGCCCGAGCCTTTCAGATCGTGCGACGACTCTCCGGCGCCCGCGGGAACCAGCCCGCGCTCACGAGCGTAGTCCTCGAGCATTCCGCGCAGCTGGCGGCGACCCCGGTGCAGTCGGGACATCACCGTACCGATGGGAGTACCCATGATGTCCGCGATCTCCTTGTACGCAAAGCCCTCTACGTCCGCGAGATAGACGGCGATGCGGAACTCCTCGGGGATCGCCTGCAGCGCTTCCTTCACGTCGGAGTCCGGCAGGTGGTCGAGCGCCTGGGACTCGGCGGACCGCAGACCGGTCGACATGTGCGACTCGGCACGGGCGAGCTGCCAGTCCTCGATCTCGTCCGCGGCGGAGCGCTGGGGCTCGCGCTGCTTCTTCCGGTACGAGTTGATGAACGTGTTCGTCAGGATGCGGTACAGCCACGCCTTGAGGTTGGTGCCCTCGCGGAACTGGTGGAAGGATCCGTACGCCTTCGCGTAGGTCTCCTGCACCAGGTCCTCCGCGTCCGCGGGGTTGCGCGTCATGCGCAGCGCGGCCGAGTACATCTGGTCGAGGTAGCCGAGGGCGTCCCGCTCGAAGCGCGCGTTGCGCTCCTCGGTCGTCTCCTCGGGGCCTTCGTCGGTCCCTGTGTCGGTCCCAGTGACCGGACCCACCTCCTCCAGCGCTGCGGCGAATCCGAAGGCGGACCCGCTCGCTTCGGAGGATAGACGAGGAACCGCTCCGCCCGCCGCCCGAATAGGACTGGTCCTGGGCGCGGGCAGCACCGTCCAGTCCAGGTCAGCCGCCTGCGGGCGCTGCGGGCAGATGATCGAACCCATTCGACGGACTCCCTCTTCCTTCGCTCTTCACGCACCGATGTCCGACTCAACAGCGGCCCCGCCCGCAACATTCCCGGCCTCCGCCCCCGGCCCCGTCTCCGGGCCGTGCAGGGCCACTTCGCGGGGTCACTTCAAGGACGTGATCCACTCCGACACCGCGCGGACGATCGTGTCGAGCGCCTCCTCCTGGGTGAGCGGGGCGCGCTTGGGCACGGCGAAGCCGTGGTCGCCGTACGGGATCTCGACGAGGGAGTGGTCGCCGGCCGGGAACTCGGCGGGCCTGCCGAAGGGGTCGTTGCCGCCCTGCACGACGAGGGTGGGCAGGCCGGTGCCGAGGAGCTCGTCGGCCCGGGAGCGCTCCGGCCTGCCCGGCGGGTGCAGCGGGAAGCTCAGCGCGAGCACGGCGCTCGCGCCCAGCTCGCGCCCGGTGCGGCAGGCGACCCGGGCGCCGGCGCTGCGCCCGCCGGCGATCACCGGGAGGCCGGGCGCGGCGAGCGCGGGCCACAGGCCGTGCCAGCCGGTGTCGAGGGTCTTCGGGGCGGGCGCCACCTTCTTGCCGGCGACCCGCCAGGGCTGCTCGACCAGGGCCACGGTCACGCCCTCGGCGGGCAGCGCCGCGGCGAGCGCCTGGAGGTCGCGGGCCTCGACGCCGCCGCCGGCGCCGTGGCTCACGGCGAGCACCGTCCACGGCTTCCTCGCGGCGACCCAGGTGATCCGGGCGTCCCCGGCTCCGGTCGGAACGATCTCGGTCTCGTTCCCGGTCCGCTTCCTGGTCTCGGTCTCGCTCTTCGTCTCGCTCTTCGTCTCGCTCTTCGTCTCGCTCTTCGTCTCGCTCTTCGTCTCGCTCTTCGTCACTCCTCCATCCTCTCCTCCGGAGAGGTCAGAAGAGCGTGGCCACCTCCGGGCCGGCCAGCTCCGTCAGCAGTTCGGGTCCGTTGTTCCGCACGTTGCTGACCGCCGTCGGCACCGGATAGGCACGCATCAGGCCCTCCGGCGGCGGCGCGAGCAGCGAGCGCAGCTCGTCGAGCTCCGTGCGGGCCGGGTCCAGCCAGGCGTCCCAGCGGTCCGGCGTGAGCATCAGCGGCATCCGGGGATGGATGTCGGCGAGCGAGCGCGGGCCCTCGGCGGGGGCGACGCCCAGCGGGCCGCTCTCCGCCTCCGTGGTGACCACCGAGCAGGTCACCCACCACGCCTGCGGGTGGTCGTCGGGCAGGGTCCGGTCGCGCCAGAACTCGTAGAGCCCGGCCATCGCGAAGACGGAGCCGTCGGCCGGGGTCACGAAGTACGGCTGCTTGCGGGGCCGCTTCTTCTTGCCCTCGACCTCCAGGTCGCGCTCGTCGGAGCCGGTCACCCACTCGTAATAACCGTCGGCGGGCAGGATGCAGCGGCGCTGCGCGAAGGCCCGCTTGAAGGACGGCTTCTCGTGCAGGGTCTCCGCGCGGGCGTTGATCATTCGGGCGGCGCCCTCCGGGTTCTTCGCCCAGGACGGCACGAGCCCCCACTTCAGGACGCGCATCTGGCGAACCGGCCGGCGGGATTCCGCGTCCTTCAGGGGACGCTCCAGGATCGCGTAGACCTCCTTGGTGGGGGCCACGTTCCAGTCGGGGGCCAGGGTCTCCTCGGGCTCCCACTTCTCCACCTCGAAGACGCCGACAAGGTCCTCGGGGCGCCTGCTCGCCGCATACCGTCCGCACATAAGTGCCACACTGCCACGTCCCACCCGTCTCCCGAGGAGCCCGTCCAGGAAATGACCTCGATGACCCTCGTCCTCGGCACCCAGCCCGCGCCCGAGCGGTGGATCGTGATCGCCACGGCGGTCGCGGCCCTCGTCGCGGTGCTGCCCCGCCCCATATGGCGGCTGTCCCGGAACGCGATCACCATCGCGCACGAGGGCGGCCACGGCCTGATCGCCCTCGCCACCAACCGCCGTCTGCAGTCCATCCGGCTGCACTCCGACACCAGCGGGCTCACCGTCTCGCGCGGCCGTCCCACCGGCCTCGGCATGATCCTGACGGCCGCCGCCGGCTACACCGCCGCCCCGCTGCTCGGCCTCGGCGGCGCCGCGCTGCTCGCCACCCACCACGTGACGCTGCTGCTGTGGCTGGCGACGGCGCTGCTGCTCGCGCTCCTGGTGATGGTCCGCAACGCGTACGGGATCTTCACCGTGCTGCTGACCTGCGGACTGTTCGTCCTGGTGTCCTGGCTGGCCGCGCCGGACGTGCAGTCCGTGTTCGCGTACGCGGCCGTCTGGTTCCTGCTGATGGGCGGTGTCCGCCCGGCCTTCGAGCTCCAGGCGACGCGCCGGCGCGGGGGCGCCGGGGACTCCGACGCCGACCAGCTCGGCCGGCTCACCCACGTACCGCCGGTGCTGTGGCTGTTCTTCTTCCACGCGGTGTCGATCTGCTGCCTGATCGGCGGCGGACGCTGGCTGCTCGGCGTGTAGCGGCTCCCCTTCGCCCCCGTAAAGTGAGGGCATGACCGAAAGCTCCCCGTCCACCGACCCGCTCACCGGCCTCTGGCCCGCCCCGTACGCGGGCGGCGCCGTCGAGGCCACCGTCACCGTGCCCGGATCGAAGTCGGTCACCAACCGCGCCCTCGTGCTCGCCGCGCTGGCCGCCGAGCCGGGCTGGATCCGCCGCCCGCTGCGCTCGCGCGACACCCTCCTGATGGCGGAGGGCCTGCGCACCCTGGGCGTGAAGATCGAGGAAGGCGTGGGCCCGGACGGCACCGGCGAGGCGTGGCGGGTCATCCCGGCGGGGCTGCGCGGCGGGGCCACCGTGGACGTCGGCAACGCCGGAACGGTCATGCGCTTCCTGCCGCCGGTCGCGGCCCTCGCCGACGGCCCGGTCCGCTTCGACGGCGACCCGCGCTCGCACGAGCGCCCGCTGCACGGCGTCATCGACGCGCTGCGCGCGCTCGGCGCCCGGATCGACGACGACGGGCGCGGCGCGCTGCCGATGACCGTGCACGGCGGCGGCGGTGTGGAGGGCGGGGTCGTGGAGATCGACGCCTCCTCCTCGTCCCAGTTCGTCAGCGCCCTGCTGCTGTCGGGCGCGCGCTTCAACCACGGTGTCGAGGTGCGGCACGTCGGCGGCCGGCTGCCGTCCATGCCGCACATCCGGATGACGGTCGACATGCTGCGCGCGGTCGGCGCCCAGGTCGACGAGCCGGAGCACGGCGGCCGGCCCGACGTGTGGCGGGTCGCCCCGTCCGCGCTGCTCGGCCGCGACCTGGTGGTGGAGCCCGACCTGTCGAACGCCCAGCCGTTCCTGGCGGCGGCCCTGGTCACCGGCGGCCGGGTCACCGTGCCGGACTGGCCGGCCAGGACCACCCAGCCCGGTGACGCGCTGCGGGAGATCTTCACCGAGATGGGTGGCTCCTGCGAGCTGACCGACCGGGGCCTGACCTTCACCGGGACGGGCGAGATCCACGGCATCGACGTCGACCTGAGCGAGGTCGGCGAGCTGACCCCCGGCATCGCGGCCGTCGCCGCGCTCGCCGACTCCCCGTCGACCCTGCGCGGCGTGGCCCATCTGCGGCTGCACGAGACCGACCGGCTCGCCGCGCTCACCAAGGAGATCAACGGGCTCGGCGGTGACGTCACGGAGACCGAGGACGGCCTGCACATCCGCCCGCGCGCGCTGCACGGCGGCGTCTTCCACACGTACCACGACCACCGGATGGCGACCGCGGGCGCGCTGATCGGCCTGGTGGTGAAGGGCGTGGAGATCGAGAACGTGAAGACGACCGAGAAGACCTTGCCCGACTTCCCGGGGATGTGGACCGAAATGCTCGGAGCCTGAGCCATGCGGCGTTACGGCAAGCACACGGACGCGGACGACATCCGCCAGCGGCCCAACCGCAAGGGCAGCCGCCCCCGTACGAACATCCGCCCCAAGCACGAGGACGCCGTCGAGGGCATGGTCCTCACCGTCGACCGGGGCCGGCTGACCTGTCTGGTCGACGACCGGCAGGTGCTCGCGATGAAGGCCCGCGAGCTGGGCCGCAAGGCCGCCGTGGTCGGCGACCGGGTCTCCCTGGTGGGCGACCTGTCCGGCGAGAAGGACACCCTGGCGCGGATCGTGCGGATCGGCGAGCGCAGCTCGGTGCTGCGCCGGACGGCCGACGACGACGATCCGTACGAGCGTGTGGTGGTCGCCAACGCCGACCAGCTGGCGATCGTGACGGCGCTCGCCGACCCCGAGCCGCGCCCGCGGCTCATCGACCGCTGTCTGGTCGCGGCCTACGACGGCGGCCTGGAGCCCTTCCTGGTGCTGACCAAGTCGGACCTGGCGCCGCCGGAGAAGCTCCTTGAGCTGTACGGCGCCCTGGACATCCCGTACGTGGTCGTGAACCGCGAGGAGCTGTACGACGGCGGGGCGGCGGACCGGGTGCGGGAGCACCTGGACGGCCGGGTGACGGCGTTCGTCGGCCATTCGGGCGTGGGCAAGACGACGCTGGTCAACGCCCTCGTTCCGGAGGGCCGGCGGCGGATCACCGGCCACGTCAACGCGGTGACGGGCCGCGGCCGGCACACCACCACCTCGGCGCTCGCGCTGCCGCTCGACAAGGCCGAGGGCTGGGTCGTCGACACGCCGGGCGTGCGCTCCTTCGGGCTGCACCACGTCGACCCGTCCCGGGTCATCCACGCCTTCCCCGATCTGGAGCCGGGCACGGAGAACTGCCCGCGGGCCTGCTCTCACGACGAGCCGGAGTGCGCGCTCGACGCCTGGGTCGAGGAGGGGCACGCCGATCCGGCGCGGCTGTTCTCGCTGCGGCGGCTGCTCGCGACGCGGGAGCGGCGCGAGGGCGACTGATTCGCGCACGTTTACGGCCCGCCACGCCTGGTAAGTGCATAATCGCACCAAGTGATCCGGGCGATCAGAGCGGTCCGAGTGGGCGAAGTGCCGCGAAGCGGCCACCGAGGCGTGGGAGGCACTGACGATGGCGTGGCTGCTCGTGGTGGTCGCCGGACTGCTGGAGACGGGCTTCGCCGTGTGCCTAAAGCTGTCGCACGGCTTCACCCGCCTCTGGCCGACGATCGCGTTCGCCGCCTTCGCCCTCGGCAGCTTCGGACTGCTGACCCTCGCGCTGCGCAAGCTCGACGTGGGCCCGGCGTACGCGGTGTGGACGGGGATCGGGGCGGCCGGGACGGCGATCTACGGCATGGTGTTCCTGGGCGACCTGGTGTCCACGCTCAAGATCGTCTCGATCACCCTGGTGATCGTCGGCGTCATCGGCCTCCAGCTCTCCGGCTCCGCGCACTGACCGTTCGGGGACATCACCGCGGGCGCCACGACATGGCTGAGGGCGAGCCGTACGGCGAGTTCGCAGCCGGCCGCCCACCGCTCCCCGGCGCAGGCCGCGGTCTCGGCGACCAGTTCGCCCGGCGCGGGCGGCCCGGCGTCGGCGCGCCGCTGCGCCGGTACGGGCGCGAGCCGGGCGCCCGGTCTGACGGGCCGAGGCCGGGGCAGCCGTTCGCTCCAGGCGTCCGTGAGCAGGGCCCGGAGCACCGGGCGCTCGGCGGCGCGGACGACGGTCCACTCGGCGACGGCGACCAGGTTCCGCGCGGGCGGCGCGGGCGCGGCGAGCATCGTCCGCACGCCCTGGAGATAGGCGTCGGCCTCGCGGCGGGCGAGCGCGCGGGCGAGCCCCTCCTTGCTGCCGAACTCGTTGTAGAGGGTCTGCCGGGAGACCCGGGCGGCCTTCGCCACGTCGACCATCCGCACGGCGGACCAGGGCCCGTGCGTGAGGGCGGCGAGCGCGGCGTCGATGAGCGCGTCGCGGGCGGTCGGCATGGGCGCCTCCCCGGACCGTACGGAACTGTGTGCACCCGAAGTGTGTGCAGCGGAACTGTGCTCAGCGTCGGCAGCCGGCCACGCACTGTCAAGGCCCGGCGCCGAGCGGGGCACCTTCGAGGGATAGAGTTTCGACCATGGCCGATTACCACGACGATCTGCGTCTCGCCCATGTCCTCGCGGATGCCGCGGACGCGGCCACGATGGACCGGTTCCAGGCGCTCGACCTGAAGGTCGAGACGAAGCCCGACATGACCCCGGTGAGCGAGGCCGACAAGGCCGCCGAGGAGCTGATCCGCGGGCAGCTGCAGCGCGCCCGGCCGCGGGACGCGATCCTCGGCGAGGAGTTCGGGGTCGAGGGCTCGGGCCCGCGGCGATGGGTGATCGATCCGATCGACGGCACCAAGAACTACGTGCGCGGGGTGCCGGTGTGGGCGACCCTGATCGCGCTGATGGAGGCCGGGGACACCGGTTTCCAGCCGGTGGTGGGCGTGGTGTCCGCACCCGCGCTCGGCCGGCGCTGGTGGGCCGCGAAGGGGCTCGGCGCGTACACCGGCCGCAGCCTGGCCTCGGCGACCCGGATCGGCGTGTCCCGAGTCGGGCGCCTGGAGGACTCCTCGTTCGCGTACTCCAGCCTGAGCGGCTGGGAGGAGCGCGGCCGGCTCGACGGCTTCCTCGACCTCACCCGGGCGGTCTGGCGCACCCGGGCCTATGGCGACTTCTGGCCGTACATGATGGTCGCCGAGGGCTCGGTGGACATGTGCGCGGAGCCCGAGCTGTCGCTGTGGGACATGGCGGCCACGGCGATCGTGGTGCAGGAGGCCGGCGGCACCTTCACCGGCCTGGACGGCCGGCACGGCCCGCACAGCGGAAACGCGGCGGCGTCCAACGGCCTGCTCCACGGCGAGCTGCTGAGCTATCTCAACCAGCGGACGACCACCGAGGACTGACCGCCCCTCAGCGCTCCCGGGGGCGCTCCGCGCGCCCCCTTGTCGACCCCCTCCCCGGGTGTCACTCTGAGACTCCCCCACTTTGTGAACTTGTGAATTCGTTCTCGAAGTCCACGACGTTCACAAAGCCCTCCCCCGATCAGGAGGTGGTCGTTTCATGCTCGTCCGTGACGCCATGAGTTCCGTGTCCGTGACCATCGGCCCCGCCCACACCCTCCGCCAGGCCGCCCGCCTCATGTCGGCGCGCCGCGTCGGCGCCGCCATCGTGCAGGACGGCGACTCCGGCGGCTTCGGCATCCTCACCGAACGCGACATCCTCGACGCCATCGGCCTCGACCGGAACCCCGACCTGGAGACCGCCGACGCCCACACCACCCGGGACGTCGTCTTCGCCGCACCGACCTGGACCCTGGAGGAGGCCGCGGAGGCGATGACCCGCGGCGGCTTCCGCCACCTGGTGGTCCTCGACGACCACGGGCCGGTCGGCATCGTCTCCGTGCGCGACATCATCCGCTGCTGGATCCCGGCGCGGCTCGCTGCCTGACCTCGTCCACCTACGGCAGGCGGCCGTCAGCCACGCAGGGCCTGGACCGCGGCGTCGAGCCGCCTGCCGGAGTTCCCCGACCCTACAGTGGACACTGTCCAAGTCAAGTACGGATCCAGGGACGATCAAGGTCCAAACTCACACCGATTCGGGACACTCTTGCGCCGACTGTTAGGCTGACCCCCATGAGTGACCTGTTGGAACGACTGCGCGGCCGCGGCTGGCGGATGACCGCGCAGCGTCGTGTCGTGGCCGAGGTGCTCGACGGGGACCACGTGCACCTGACCGCCGACGAGGTCCACGCCCGAGCCGTGTCACGGCTGCCCGAGATCTCCCGGGCGACCGTCTACAACACGCTGGGCGAGATGGTCACCCTCGGCGAGGTGATCGAGGTCGCGACGGACGGCCGCGCCAAGCGGTACGACCCGAACGCGCACCGTCCGCACCAGCACCTGGTCTGCGCCCGCTGCGGCGCGATCCGTGACGTACACCCGGCGGGCGACCCGCTGGCGGACTTGCCCGCTTCGGAGCGCTTCGGCTTCACGATCTCGGACGTCGAGGTCACGTACCGGGGCATCTGCCCGAGCTGCGCGACGACCGCCTGACGACAGACGTGAGAAAGGCCCCTGCCTGTCGGCGGGGGCCTTCTTCATGGGCTCATGTCCGTGCCCGTCCGCCGCGTACACGACGAAGGCCCGGATCGTCGAGACGATCCGGGCCTTCGTGCTACTGAGTAGCGGGGACAGGATTTGAACCTGCGACCTCTGGGTTATGAGCCCAGCGAGCTACCGAGCTGCTCCACCCCGCGTCGGTGAACCCAACCTTACGGGACCCCTCGGACCAGCGCAAATCCGTTAGGCGGTGAGCTCCTGGTGCAGCGCCTCACTCAGCCGCGCCGCCCGCTCCGCCACCTCCGCCGGGCCGAGCTCGACCGCGCGGGCGCACCAGCGGCGCCCCTCGGTGAGCTCGCCACGGCGCGCGGCGAGCAGGGCGAGCCGGAGCGCGGCGCGGCCGTGGCCGGCGTGGGCGGCGCGGGTCCACCACAGCGCGGCCTCGCGCTCGCCGCCCTCTCGGGCGAGCAGCAGTCCGAGGTTGAAGGCGCCGTTGCGGGAGCCGGCCTCGGCCGCCTCCCGGTACCAGCGGGCCGCCTCGGCCACGTCGCCGCGGGCGGCGGCGAGCATCCCGACCCGCACCTGGGCCCGGCGGTGGCCCTGCTGGGCGGCGCGCTCGTACCACTCCTCGCACTCGCTCTTCTCGGCGCGCGGGGCGCCGAGCTCCGGCGGGCCGGGTTCCGGGCGGCGGGCGTCGAGGACGGTGGCCAGCCGGTACGCGGCCTCGGCGCTGCCGCCGCCCGCCGCGCACCGCAGATGGCGCTCGGCGGCCTGCTCGTCGCCGTCGCGCAGGTAGGCGATGCCGACCTGGAGCGCGGCCTCGGTGTGCCCGGCGGCGGCGGCCCGCTCGTACCAGATCAGCGCGGTGCGGTCGTCGTCGCGGCCGGCGTGCAGGATGCCGAGGTTGAAGGCCGCGTCGACGCTGCCGGCCTCGGCGGCCTTGGAGAACCAGGGCTCGGCGCCGTTCGCGTCGCCGGCCTGGAGCAGCAGCACGGCGAGCGCGTTGGCGGCCTCGCGGTGACCGGCGTAGGCGGCCCGGCGGTACCACTGCTCCGCCTGCGCGGTGCGCTCCTGGGCGGCGCAGAGCAGCCCGAGGTTGTAGGCGCCGTTCACGTCGCCCGCGTCCATGGCGGCGCGGTACCAGCGCTCCGCGGTCTGCTGCTCGCCGCGGGCGGCGTGCAGCGCGCCGAGCGCGTTGGCGGCGTTGCCGTCGCCGTCCTGGGCGGCGCGCAGCCACCACACGGCGGCGCTCTCCTCGTCACCGGCGTCGCGCAGCAGGAAGGCGAGCGCGCAGGCGGCCTTGGCCTCGCCGTCCTTGGCGGACATCAGGTACCAGCGGCCGGCCTCCTTGAGCTCGCCGCGCTTCTCCAGGATCGCGCCGAGGTGCAGGGCGGCCCGGCGATGGCCGCGCGCGGCGGCCTGCCGGAACCACTGCTCGGCCTCGCCGAGCCCGTCCCTGGCCACGGCCGGCCGCTCCCCGGAGCCGGCGGCACCGGCGGCGTCCGCGGCACGCAGACCGGTGCCGGTCTCGGGGCCGGGGCCCGTACCGCTGCGCCGGCCGGCGCTGTTGGCGGGCCCGGCTGCCGCGCCCGCGCGCGGTCCGGAGCCCGTACCGTCCGAGCCCGTCGCGGTGCCGGAGTCCGCGGCCAGTCCGGCCACGGCGGTGCGCAGCCCCGTGCCCGTGTCGTACGCGTGCGGGCCGCGGGCCGGCGCCGTCGCGCGGCGCTCCACGGCGAGGGCGAGGCGGTACGCGGCCTCGCGGTGGCCCTGTTCGGCGGCGGCGCGCAGCCAGCGCTCGGCGCCGACGTCGCTGCGGTGCTCCAGGAGGTCGGCGAGCGCGTACGCGCCGAGGGCGTGGCCCTGCTCGGCGGACTGGCGCAGCCAGTACTCGGCGGCGGGCTCGTCGCCGCGCTCGCGGTGGTGCCGCCCGAGGGCGTGCGCGGCCGGCGCGGAGCCCGCGACGGCGGCGACCCGCCACCAGCCGGCGGCCTCGTCCGGGTAGCCGCGCTGGTGCAGCAGGACGCCCAGGTTGTTGGCGGCGGCGCGGTCGCCGTGGGCGCTGGCCGCGCGCAGCCAGCGCTCGGCCCCGTCCAGGTCGCCGCGGCGCAGCAGCATCGCGCCGAGGACGCTCATGGAGCCGGCGTCGCCCTTCTCGGCGGCGAGGCGGTGGCGGGCCTCGGTCTCGGCCTCGGTCTCCTGCTCGGCGGTGGTGGTGTCGACAGCTTCACCGACGGCCGGTACGGCCTCGATGATCTCGTCCGCGGCGGTCTTGGAATGCCGCTGCACAAACCGCCCTGTCTCCAACAGAGTTGCCCTGTCCCCCATAAATACCATCGTCGCACCACCTGCAACCCGCGTACACCTGGTATACCGCAGCCAGTGAGGTCACTTCAGCGTTTTGTCGACATGCCCACAGAGAGATAAGTCAAACACGTCTCACCCCAACTCGCCCCATCCGAGGCGCTCTTCGGGGCGCGTGGCGTGGTCCGGAACGCGCCGAGGGCCCGAATCCGGATGGATTCGGGCCCTCGAACTTCAGTAGCGGGGACAGGATTTGAACCTGCGACCTCTGGGTTATGAGCCCAGCGAGCTACCGAGCTGCTCCACCCCGCGTCGGTAAACCAACAGTATCACGAC
>NZ_JBSGIW010000089.1:0-33030 GCF_053605265.1 Streptomyces sp. NPDC003943
CGGCGGCCCGCTCGACGCGGCCGCCGCGCTCGCCGAACTCCGGTCCGGGAACGCCCGGTTCGCCGCGCTCCGGCAGCGGCACCCGCACCAGGACGCGGCCCGAAGAGCCGACGTCGCCGTCGCCCAGCACCCGTTCGCCACCGTCATCGGCTGCATAGACTCGCGCGTCCCGCCGGAGCTGGTCTTCGACCAGGGCCTCGGCGACCTGCTCACCGTGCGCTCGGCGGGCCAGGCGCTCGACGAGGCCGTGCTCGGCTCCCTCCAGTACGGCGTCGAGGAGCTGCACGTACCGCTGATCCTCGTCCTCGGCCACGAACGCTGCGGGGCCGCGGCCGCCGCCGTCGAGTACGTGCGCACCGGAAACCCGGTCGAGGGCCACCTGGAGCGGGTCATCGAGGAGCTGGCGCCGGCCGCCCGGGCGACCCGGCACCTGCCCGGCGACTGGGTGGAGAACACGGTGCGGGCCAATGTGGACCGGATCGCCCGCCGACTGGCTCGGGATGCGGCTTTTTCCCGTGCCCGCGTCGTCGGCGCCCGCTTCGACCTGGACACCGGAAGGGTCGCGTTCCACCACGCCTGACCTGCGGGGGCGTACACCCCAGGGCGTACGAGGCGGCTTCGTACTCCATCCGCGGTACCTCCGATCGCGTTCCTGGGTACGACGACGGGAGCGCGCTGAAGAGAGATCGTGGAGTCATGAGCTCCCTGGTGCTGTCCGTGCTCCTCTCGCTGGTCTCCGCGGTCGCCTACGCAGCCGCGGCGATCGTGCAGGAGCGGGTGGCGGCCTCGGCCGCCGCTCCCCGCTACGCGCCCCTGCGCCGCCCGGCGTGGTGGGGCGCCGTGCTGCTCACCGGCGTGGGCGCGGCCCTGCACGTGGCCGCGCTCGCGTACGGGCCGCTGAGCCTGGTCCAGCCGCTGGGCGCCCTCACGATCGTGTTCGCGCTGCCGATGGCGGCGCTCTTCGCGGGCCGCCGGGCCGGCCGAACCGCCTGGCGGGGTGCGCTCATGGCCACCGCCGGGCTCGCCGGACTGCTCAGCCTGACCGGCGGCACGGCCTCCCAGTCGCTCGCCGCGGGCGACCGGCGGCTCCTCGCGTTCGTCACCTTCGGCGCGGTGGCGCTGCTCTTCGCCGTGGCACACATGGTCGGCCGCTCGGCGCTGCGCAGCGTCGTCGTCGCCACCGCGGCCGGCATCGCCTTCGGCATCGCCTCGGTCTTCACCAAGACCGTCGCCGTCGACTTCCGCCTCGACGCGCCGCTCGCCCAGTGGCCGAGTCTCCTCGTCCTGTCCGCGCTCGCGGTCACCGGACTGCTGCTCTCCCAGGCCTCGTACCGCGGCGCCGGTCTCGCCGCCCCGCTCGCCACGCTCACGGTGGTCAACCCCGTGGTCGCCGCGACCGTCGGCCTCACCCTCTTCGGCGAGTCCTTCCGTTACGGGACGGCCGGTGGCGTCGCCGCGCTGATCTGCGGCGCGGTGGCGGCGGGCGGCCTGGTCCAGCTCACCCTCGACCGGATGACGGAGCCCGAGGACCGCATGTCGGTGTCAGAGACCCCGGCCTTCTCAGATCGAGACGCCCCGGGCCCTGAGGTACGCCAGCGGGTCGATGTCGGAGCCGTACCCGGGACCCGTACGCATCTCGAAGTGGAGGTGCGGCCCCGAAGTGTTGCCGGTCGACCCTGAACGCCCGATCCGCTGCCCGGTGTTGACCCGCTGCCCCTCGCGCACGGTGAGCGCCGAGAGGTGCGCGTACTGGCTGTAGCGGCCGTCGGCGTGCCGGATGACCACCTGGTAGCCGTACGCCCCGCCCCAGCCAGCGGACACGACCCGGCCGGCCGCGACGGCCCGCACGGAGGTGCCGGTGGGAACGGGGAAGTCGACGCCCGTGTGGTAGCCGCTGGACCAGGAGGAGCCGGCGACGCGGTAGCGGGTGCCGATGTCGGTGTCGGCGACGGGCGAGGTGAACTGGTGCCCCGAGTGCTCCGGAGCGGGCTTCGCGGCCGGCTTGTGCACCGGCCTGGCGGCGGGGGGCTTGGCAGCCGGGTGCGTGGCGGGCTTGGTCTCGGTCTTGGGCTTGCCGCCGGTCTTGGGCCGGGGTGCCGGCTTGGTCTGCGGCTTGGTATGCGGCTTGGTCTGCTGCTTGGACTCGGGCCTGGGCTCGGGCCGGGTCTCCGGGTGCGGTGCGGGCTTGGCGGGTGCCGCCGGGGCGGTCATCCGCAGGGTGAGCCGCTGGCCGGGGAGGATCAGGTCGGGGTCGCCGCCGACGACCGTGCGGTTGGCCTCGTACAGGCGCGGCCAGCCGCCCCGGACGTGCTCGTCACGGGCGATCTTCGAGAGCGAGTCGCCGGGCTCGACGGTGTACATCTCGCGCACGGTCGGCACGGTGGTGGGGCTCGCGGGCTTCGTCCGCTGGGCGGGTAAGGCGGCCTGGGCGAGCGGACGGACGCGCTCGGTCTGCGTGGACGGGCCGCCGGTGCCGGGGCCGCCGGTGGTGGGGGCGACGTCGGGGCCGGCGTCGCCCCGGTGGAGCCCGGCCCGCGGGCCGCAGGCGGGCCACGCACCCGGCCCCTGGCCCTTGAGCACGCGTTCGGCGATCGCGATCTGCTGGTCCTTGGAGGCGAGGTCGGCGCGCGGTGCGTAGTGCGTGCCGCCGTACCGCTCCCAGGTGGACTGACTGAACTGGAGTCCGCCGAAGTAGCCGTTGCCGGTGTTGATCTGCCAGTGGGAGGAGGACTCGCAGTCCGCGAGCTTCTCCCAGACGTCCAGCGATGCCGCCTGCGCCGTCCCGGCCCCGATCAGCGGCAGGGCCATGCCGGCGCCGCCGGCGGTGACGGTCAGCGAGGCCCGGTTGATCCGGCTCGGCTGGTACCGGCGGTGCTTTCCGCGTGTTCCGCGTACGGCCATGAGCCCCCCTCGAACGCATCGGCAGTCGCCCACGGTAAGGGCGGGCAACCGTGCGTGACAAGGGCTACGGCCCAATCCCCCGTATCGTCCGTCACCTCCGCACCGTGCCCCGCCCGGTCTCACAGCCCGGCGGGCCCGGGCTCCGGCTGCGGTTCGGGCTCCGGTACGGGTACGGGGTTGGGCGGCGGCGTCGGTACGGGCCCGGGCGGCGGCACCGGCTGGGGCGTCGGCGGCGGCTGAGGCGTCGGCCAGGGATCCGGGACGGGTGGCTGTGTCATGACGCGCTCCGGGATGGCAGGAAGGGCCGGGGGCGGGGGCCGGTGGCCGGGGGCGAGACGGACGGGCGGATGCCCGCTCCAGCGTCCCCTGCTGCGCCTGCCCCCGCTCGCGGAGCCCATTCATTCGGGTGGCGCCGGGTGGCGCCCCGCCGCCGATCCGCCCGGAGTCAGCTCCCCGCGGGCACCGCGTGCGGCGCCCGCACGGTGTCGCTCCCCGGCACGGGCGCGGACGCGTCGCCGCCCAGCTCCACGATCCGGTTCTCCGCGTCGACGTGCACGACACGCGGCACGAGCGCGCGCGCCTCCTCGTCCGAGACCTGCGCGTAGCTGATGAGGATCACCAGGTCCCCGGGGTGCACCAGATGCGCGGCGGCCCCGTTGATCCCGATCACACCGGAACCGCGCTCGCCCTCGATGACGTACGTCTCCAGGCGGGCCCCGTTGTCGATGTCGACGATGTGCACCAGCTCACCGGGCAGGAGGTCGGCCGCCTCCATCAGCTCGGCATCGACGGTGACGGAACCGACGTAGTGCAGGTCGGCCTGGGTCACGGTGGCGCGATGGATCTTGGACTTGAACAGAGTACGCAGCACTTGGGACTCCTCGAAGACGGCTCCCTGCCCGCTTTCTGCAGGTCAAGGGCGTCCTCAACCTTACACCGGCGCCCCCGTCCGATGTTTGTGAGGAACATCGCTCCGGTCGGGCTAGACGGCTTCCCACCTGGGGTTTCCCTCCGCACCGGCGTCTGTTGGGGTAACCGCCCCGGAACGCGGGGGGACTCATGGTGACCGAATGCCGACTTACCTGACGACCCATCAGGCACGCGAGAGGCCCCTCTGTGCGCACGGATGACGTGTACCCAGGCACCACCGACCTGTCGGGCACCGACCTCGCTCCGGTTCACGGAGCACGGCCCCTTCCACCATCAGCAGGTCGACGCTTGGCCGCTCCGGAAGTCGGCTCGCTGCCTGCCGCCCGCCGGAGGCCCCTCGGCAGCCCGGAACTCGCGAGCGAGGCGGGGCCAAGGCGTCAACGCCAGCCCGCCCCGGACCGAAGCCAAGATCACGCGCCCCTGCGCACTTGCGTGCGCCATTCCTCCCTTCCGTACGGTCAGCGCGATGGTGAACCACTCGCGCACACCGTGAAGGAGAGCTGTTGAAGCCGACCGAGGAAGTGCTCCAGGACCTGCCCCAGCCCTCGAACATCTCCGTGCACTCTGATGACGCGCTCGTCGGGAAGGTGAAGGCCGCCATCGCGGCGGACGACGAGAAGCGGAAGGAGAACGCGGATGAGCCGCTCCGCCGCAAGCCCGCCCTCGCCCCGATCTTGCCGACCGAGCTGCCCCGAGCAGTTCGAAGTGACCCTCTGGGATGGCCTCCACACCCTCGCCCGGGCCAGCGCCCTGTCGTGGCGCGGTGCGGGCCGGGGGCTGGCGGAGCACTGGGGCGCACTCAAGTACACCCAGGCCCTGGCCGGCGGTCATGACTCCTTCCTCACCCTCACTGACGAAGGCCACCGCATCGCGGACCACTACAAGTCGCTACAGTCCGGGGAGCTCGGCGTCGGTTTCGCGCTCACGCTCGCCGAGCACATGCTGCGCAGCCGCTTCCCCGACCATTCGGTGACAATCGTCCCCGCCGACACGGCGTTACGCGCGGGCTGGGGCCTCACAAGCAGGGACAAGGGCGAGAAGGTGAGGTACCGCTATCGTCCCCAGTACTTCGCGGAGGTCTGGCAGCCGGGCGAGCCGCCCCTCGTCATCCCCCTCGCGCGCAAGGGCAACCACAGCGACCCTGCCACCTCTGCCGAGCAGCTGGCCTCCGCCTCGGCCCACGCCGAAGCGGTACACATCGGTGCGTGGAGACCCCCGGCCTGCTGTTCAGCACGCAGCTCCCGACGGACGGCGGCACGATGACCGTCCACGCCCTCCAGGCACCCGGCAGTGGCGGCCGACTGTCCCCGGTGAGGGCCGGGAGGCAAACCTGAACGCGCCGCCGTTCCAGGCGAACGTGATGCCGGACATTCACCCGCCCACCAAGGGCCTGATAGCACCGGAGCCCGTACGGGGATGCCACGTGCAAGCGAAGGACTACGCCTAGTTCCAGGAGTCCCTGGCCCACACCACCGCGGCGGGCCTCATGGCCTTCACCGGCTCTGGCCACGCCACCGCCCGCCACCTGACCGACCGGCAAGGCCGCAAACGCTTCACCGGCCTCGAACACGCGGCCAACACATGGCATGCGCGATGACCTCTCCGACGAGTACGGCTGTCGCCGCGGGGCCCCGCGGAGGGGCCGTCGACAGGATCGAGGTATCGGCGACGCGGAGACCGTGCACGCCGTGGACTCTTCCGTACTGGTCGACCACAGCATTCTCGGTGTCCGGGCCCATCGGTGCGGTCCCGCACGTGTGGTGAGCGATGCCGATGTTCCGGTTGATCCATTCGTCCAGCGCTCGGTCACGGTTGAGCACGTCCGGACCCGGCTGGAGCAGCGTGGGAGAAGATGTCCTCGAACACCGGTGTGGTGACGAGTTCCGCGGTGGCGCGGACGACTTCGCGCAGCCGACGACGGGCCTCGGGGCCGGCGAGGTAGCCGTACTCGATGCGGGTGGTCGCGGCGGGTGGCCGCTGAACCGGGTGCCGGCGACCGGGGCGTCCACTACGACGGGGATCCCGAGTCGCTCCAGGTCGGCTCGCGAACCGATGCCGGACACCTGCAGCAGATGCGGGGTGACGAGGGACCCGGCGCACAGCACGACCTCGCCGCCGCGCAGGAGGGTCTCCTGCCCGTGCCGACGTACGACAACTCCCGCGGCGCGGCCGTCGCGGATAACGATGCTGCTGATGCGGCAGTCACCGACGCGGGCGGTCGAACGCCGACAGGAGGTAGCTGAAACCGGTGTTGAGCCGCACGCCGTCGACGGCGTTGCAGGGGACGGGGCCGAAGCCCGGCGGCGTCTCGTCGTTTGTCGGGTTCGCGCCGGTAGCCGAAGTGATCCGCCGCGACACGGAAGGCAGCTGCGGCAGGGTGGTCGAGGGACGCGCGGCATACGCGCACTCGTCCACAGCCGCCGTGCAGGCCGTCGGCGCCGTGGTCGAGGTCCGTCCCCAGGGCGCACAGAAAAGTGAGACCGGTCTGGACATGACGATGCAGAAGACTATCCCGGACACGTTCGCGCCGCAGCATGGCCGCGCCCAGGTGGTCGACACAACGAGCAGCAAGCACATCTGGATCTGGAACAGATCTCCGTCAACGTCAATCAGGGTGGTCTCACCTCATCAGACCGAACGCTACGACGGTTCGCCTCCCTGGCCGGCAGTCTCATCTGCTGACGCTATTTTAAGAAATCTCGATCCCGATCACCTTACGACTTCTTCACGAAGGTGATCTCCCTGGAGCACGGGATCTCTATGTCGTCCGATACACAAAGGGCGCTGCCACCTTTCGTTACATTTAGGTTGATCAGGCATTCCCCTTGAGGTGCGCCGTCGAAGGAGAGGTTAATGCTCTCTCCACTGGTGTATCTATCGAGAGCCGAGGAGATTTCGGGGCTTCCGGGATCAGAACCCCAGAATGCCCAGGTGCCCGCCGCCGTCTGCCCCTGCGGACATCCACTTCCCTCAGACACCTCACGCCAGTTGATTCCGGAAGTCGTAAATGTGCGGTTTGCCTTCAGGCTTACGACGCCCCCGCCGCTTCCTTCCCACTGGCCGGAGGCTGCACTGTCGGATATCGATGAGAGCGTGACATCGGTGGCGCAAGAAGAAACCGAGCAAGCGGTGAAGACGCACAGCGACAGCCGCAGGAGCAAGCGGCCTCTTGATGTGACGGAAAGCATCTGTGTCCGTGTCCCTTCGGGATCGCAGGCGGGCCACTGGTGGCCCGCCTGCGAGCGTGTCCATCTATTGCATGAAGCACATACAGCTGTTCATCGGGAGGTTCTCCCGCCAGGAAAACTTTTGTTCTGTTGCGGCGCCAAATCCATCGGCGAAGATCGGGTTCCAGGTACGTGGGACCAGATGCGTGGCCGAATGCCAGTCCGAGGTATTCTTTGCAGTGAACTGGAGTTGCACGATCTGCTTCCTACGGTCGACGGACACAATTCTCCCCGTCGCCGAATACGTACCGAGAAACGCATCGGCAGAATTTGACGTGCCGATCTTTCCGTTACTAAGCGTGCCACTGAGATCTAGCACGGCCCCGCGAATGGAATTTGCACGCCACCAAGCGCTGCCGGGCTCGGGGCCGACATCCTTATAGGAGAATTCGACCGCACGCTTTGCCGCGCTGGCGTTCATTCCGTCCTTCATCGCCTGGGCAACGAGCGTGCGTCTCCAGGCGGTGAACGTGGTGTCCTGCGCCAGGATGGCCGTGAACTTATCTCCGCCTCCGAATCTCTCTACGGAGCGGAGGGGAAAGCCACCGCCCCACAGCCAGCCGAAGAAGAGGCTCCTGGAGGATTCCCAGTCGTTGCGCGACCCCTCGTCGATGATGCCGAACACCTCCTGGTTCCTCATCCCGTCGATGAAGCTCTGAAGATCTCCGTAGTTCCCCACGGGCGGGACCCACGCGTTGCTCAGGGGATTGTAGTCGTAGCCCAGCACGGCGCCAGGCGGAAGACCATTGCCACTGCCGCCACTACCGCCGCTATGACCGCCCTTTCCGCCTCCACCGCTGCATGTGTAGTAGCAGCCACCGTCTCCGGTTCCGCCTCGCGGCACTCCTGGAGTGCTGCTCTGGCCGCCGCCCGGGCCTCCCGGCTCGCTGTGCCCCGTTCCGTCATCGGTCCACAGGCCGGTGGGGTCGCTGAAGGTCACTGGGGAGTTGTTGGCGTAGGCGTAACCGTTGAGCGACTGATGCTGGGCGAGGGTGAGAGCCGGATCGACGCTGACGAACTGGCCCAGGCTCGGGTCGTATTCGCGAGCGCCGACGTGGGTGAGGTTGGTTCCGGTGTCGGCGGGCTTGCCGAGGAAGGCTTTGTCGTCGGGCCAGGTGCCGGCGGTATCCCCACCCGTAGCTACACCGGACGCGAAACGCGCACGGCCCGCCATGACTTGTTACGCACATGCATGTCAAGTGAAGATCTGGAAACTCATGTGATCTTCATGTGTGGGGATCCAATGGCGTGTTCAGGAGGCTGTCAACGCGATTGACGTCCTCGTACACGAGAGAGACGGGAATCCAGATCGGACATCTCGCATCGACTGCCACGAGAGAATCGGGTATACACCCCATCTGAGAGTGCCACAGATCACAGCGAGCTTACGCTCCGCGATCAACTTCTTCGTCAAGTTCCCCGGGCCGTCGCGCGGTATATGCCGAAGACCGATCCGAGCCTGCAGGTGAACTGCACAGCCGGGCCCACCCGTCGAGAGCCCGTGACTTGGCTGGCCTCGCGTCGCACGAAGTGAGTTACAGCCGGAATGCTGTGCCGATCCGTGAGGTTCGGGATGGACCTCGTGGCACTACTTACCAATTCCGACGCTGAAACGGATCGATTCGCGTGCGGCTTCAAGGCCAACCTCGTGCAGCCGCAGTCCTTGAGCAAAGCCCCCTGCCGCAGGCTACTGAACTTGATTGGGTGATGTCGGACCGTTCGCCTGACGGTGGTCGGTCCGTTCCGGTAGCCCTGAACTGTGAGATACGCGCAGGGCGGCGGGTTGACCGACGCCGGGAGGGTCGCGAGGGAGCGGGTCCGGCTGCAGGCCGTGGCACCCGAAGGGATCGCCGGGGCGGCCGAGGCTCAGCGAAGCACAGATCGCGAGGCTGGAGCGGGAACTGGAGCGTGGGCCGCTGGTCCACGGCTGGGCCGACCAGCGGTGGACACTGGCCCGGATCAAGACGCTGATCGGCCGGCTGTTCCACGTGAGCTACACCGTGGAGGGCACGTGGCTGCTGCTGAAGCGGCACGGCTGGTCCTGGCAGCAGCCGGCTCGGCGGGCGATCGAGCGTGATGACGCGGCGGTCGAGGTCTGGAAGAAGGAGACCTGGCCGCGGGTAAGAGCACCGCGGCATGTGACGGCTGGATCGCCTTCGAGGACGAAGCCGGGCAGTCGATGACGCCGCCGCGAGCGAGAAGCTGGGGACGCAAGGGCTCAACGCCAGTGGTCCGGGCCCGTGGCCGGGGCTCGGGCCGGGTGTCCATAGCTGGGCTGACCTGCTACAAGCCGGGGAAGCGGTCCCGGACGTTCTACTCGGTCCGCGAGTACCGGGGCCGCAAGGGCGAGCCGAAGGGCATCGGCTGGCGCGACCTGTGCGACCTGCTGGTCAGAGCGCACATCCAGCTCGGCGGCCCGATCGTGCTGGTCTGGGACAACCTGCGCATGCACCTGGTCGAGGCGATGCGGCCGATTCATCGCCGACCACGCGGACTGGCTCACTGTCTCCCAACTTCCGCGTTGCGCAACGGACTTGAACCCACAAGAGGGCATCTGGTCACTGGTCAAACGCGACATCGGCAACCTAGCCGCAGCCGACCTCGGCCAGATCACTCGCGCCGTCAAGCGCAGGCTCAAGCAGATCCAGTACCGTCCGGACCTGGTCGACGGCTGCCTGACCAGCACCGGCCTAATCACGGACGACTGGCCGACATCACGCATTCAAGCTCAGGCAGTAGCTTCGAGCGTTTCTAGACAGTGACTAAAATTCGCCCTTGAATGACAGTGTGGCGGTCAGTAAATTCAGCTGCCCGCCGGACTGTTGTCCGGCGCCGTAGGTCGATATGCAGGGAGACAGGGATGCGCAGCAGGTTTCGAACCTGCCGCTGACTCGTGAAACGCGGGCCAGCGGGGTTCTTCATTAGCTTGGTTGCCCTGACAAGGCACCGTCCGAGGGAGACGTATGCCCTCAGTCGGACACCAGGTGACCCCGCTCGCGTATCCGAGGAGTGCACCTTGCTGGACCGTTTGATCGACCTCCTGTCTCAGACCCGGACCCTCCGCGCCCTGCTGGACTTCTGCACCATCGTGGTCCGTCTGCTGCCCGCGTTGGTCGTGATCGTGGCGCTCATCCCCTCGTTCGTCGTCTTCGCGTTCATCTCCGCCGGGGCACGCAGGTCGGTTCTCGACATCGTGGACCGCCTCACGAACTGGACCCTCGCCCGCTACTGAACTCGATTGAGTGATGTCGGTGCCGTTCGCCTGACAGCTGGCCGGCGGCACCGACCTGGCCCTGTGAGCGTCGGGTCGACGGACCCGAAATCGGTCGAAGCCCGAAGCTGCTGGTCAGCTACGGTGGCGGCATGCCTGAAAGTCTGCCCGAGGATGTAGCCGACGCGCTTGGCCTCGTCCTGAACCCGGACGAGCCGATTCACGTCGCCCTCCGACGGCAGGTGCCCCACCTCAGGGTGCAATCCCGCTGCAAGTGTGGGTGCGGCACTGCCTACTTCGACCTTGACGCCGACGGGTTGGAGCCCGCGCCAACGGGCCCCGGCACCGTCGTGGCTGCCGACGTGCAGCTGTTCACCGAAACCGGCGAGTGCCCTGGTGAGGTCTTGGTCTTCGCGCGAGGCGGCTACCTCTCATGGCTGGAGGTCTGTTCTTGGAGCGATGACGTCGAGGTGAACCTCTCCGCGGCGCGGCGCTGGCTACAGCCGTCGTCCTGAACCCGAGCCGGTAACAGCCGACGTCTCGGACCCTGACGCCGACCGACTTTCATGACACATCGTCAGGTAGCCCGACGACCTCACAAGCCTACGCAGCGCTCCTCCAAGAGCACTCGTGATCGTCGTCACCCCCACGCACACGAGGGCCCTGTCGCCGTAACCCTCGAAGCGGCGCGGCTGCCTTCCGGATCCTCCTCGCGGGTCTGCGGGAAGACCGCCGTCCCGGACCACGGTGAGTTCCGCGGTCCGGGCGGGTCCTGGCCGACGTCTGCTGCCGCGTGCGCGGCAGTTGCCGTTCCTGGGCGCGCTGTCTTGCCGGACCGGCCCCGTGCGGGGGTCAGGCGTTGTGCTCGGCGAGGAAGTCGGTGATGAGGTTCTGCCATTCCTCGGGGCTTTCGACCATGGGCAGGTGGCCCGTGGGGATCTCCGTGAGCTGGGCGCCGGGGATGGTGTCGGCGAGGTGGCGGTGCAGGGCAGGGGGTGCGATGTGGTCGGCGGTGGTGGAGATGACCAGGGTGGGGACGCCGATCGCGGCGAGGTCGTCGCGGACGTCGATCCGGCCGGCGAGGTCGGCGTGCTCGAGGGTGCCGTCGGCGACTTCGGCGGCGGCGTAGGTGAGGACCTCCTCCAGCTGCTCGGCCGGCATGGCTTCGATGGCCTGGGGGCTGAGGGCGTGCGGGAAGAGGAACTCGCTCACCAGACGGCGGTCGCCGGTGGCGGCGAGCTTGCCCCACACGCGGATGGTCAGGGCCTGCTGGTTGTTGGGGTGGGCCATGGTGGCGGTCAGGACCAGGGCGGTGACGCGCTCGGGGTGGCGGGCGGCGGCGCGGATTGCGACGGGACCGCCGAGGGAGTAGCCGTGCAGGGCGAAGGTGTCCAGGCCTTCGGCGACGGCGGCGGCGACGAGCTGGTCGGCCACCTCGTCGATGTCGAGGGGCGTGGTGGAGCGGGGGGTGTCGCCGCTGCCGGGGTAGTCGACGCCGACGACGGTGTGGCCGGCGGCGAGACCTTCGAGGATCGGGCCGTAGGTACCGGCGATGCTGCTGCCGGCGCCGTGGGCGAGGACGAGGCCGGGGCCGGAGCCCAGGACGGTGCGGGCGTAGGTCGCTTCCGGCAGGGTGCGCTCGGACATGGCGATTCTCCGTTGTCGGGGAGTGGGGGGCAGGTGACGCGGGCCGGGTTCGGGGGCGGGGCCGCAGCCGGCTGAGGTGCGGGTGTTGGCTGCGGCCCCGGGCCGCCTCGCGGGTTGCGTGGCTGCGAGGCGGCGGCATGGGGGTCAGGGCAGGAGGACGGCCTTGCCCCGGTTGCGGTGGGCCTCCAGGTCGGCGTGCGCCCGGGCGGCTTCGGTCAGCGGGTAGGTGCGCCAGACCGGGACCGTGAGCCGCCCGTCGGCGGCCAGCCGTACCAGCTCCGGCAGGGCCTGGCCGCCCCGGTCGGCGGTGCCGGGGCTGAAGCGCACGCCGTGCTGCTGGGCGGACAGGTCGGCGATCGTGATGACCTTGGCCGCGTCGCCGGTCAGGGCGACGGAGTCGGCGAGCACTCCGGCACCGGAGGCGTCGAAGACGAGATCCACGCCCTCCGCGGCTGCCGCCTTCACCCGCTCCGCCCAGCCGTCGCCGTAGCGGACGGCGGTGGCTCCGAGGGCGGTGACGCGCTCGATGTCCTGCTCGCCGACCGTGCCGATGACGGTGACGCCGCGGGCCACGGCCAGCTGCACGGCGATGTGGCCCACGCCGCCGGCCGCACCGTGGACGAGCAGTGTGTCGCCTGCCTCGACGCCGAGCTGGCCGAGGACGCGGTGTGCGGCCTGGCCGACGGTGACCAGCGAGGCGGCGACCTCCCACGACAGGGCCGCGGGCTTGGTCACCGGCCGCTCCAGCAGGGCGTACTCGCTGTAGCTGCCGCCGACGGTGGCGCCGAGGACCTCGTCCCCCACGGCGGCGTCGGCTCCCTCGCCGACCGCGTCGACGACACCGGCCGCGTCAAGGCCCGGGATCACGGGGAAGTGCGCGGGGGCGGCCTTGGCCATCAGGCCGGATCGGACCTTCAGGTCGAGCGGGTTCACGGAGGCGGCCTTGACCCTGATCCGGACCTGGCCCGGGCCCGGCTGGGGCTGCGGGACCTCGGTCGGTCGCAGCACCTCGGGCGGGCCGTACTCGGAGAAAGTGATCGCGGTGGACATGGGGAACTCCCAGGTGGGGGGTAGGCGGAGAAGGCGGACCGCACGCCGTGTGACTGACTGTGCGGACAGACAGGCGGTCCGCGCCGGTGGGCTCGCCGCTCAGGCGGTGAGAGTCGGGTAGTCGGTGTAGCCGCGGTGGTCGCCGCCGTAGAAGGTGGACGTGTCCGGGGCGTTGAACGGCCCGCCGGCGGCGAGGCGGGTGGGCAGGTCGGGGTTGGCCAGGAACAGCGCCCCGTAGGCGAGCATGTCCGCGGCTCCGTCCTCGATCAGCTTCAGCGCGTCCAGGCCGGTGACCTCGGGGTAGGTGAACGGGTTGAGGACGAACGTGCCGGTCCAGGCCTTGCGCAGCCGCGGGGTCAGGTCGCGGTCCGGGCCCTCCATCAGGTGCAGGTAGGCCAGGTCCAAGCCGGCGAGCTTGCCCAGCAGCGCCTCGTACACCTCGGCCGGGTCGGGCTCGGCGATGTCGTTGAACTGGTTTCCGGGCGAGATCCGCAGGCCCACCCGGTGGCTTCCGATCGCCTCGGCCACGGCGGCGGTGACCTCGACGGCGAAGCGGATTCGGCCCTCGACCGTGCCGCCCCAGGCGTCGGTGCGCAGGTTGGTGTTGGGGGCGAGGAACTGGTGGACGAGGTAGCCGTTGGCGCCGTGGATCTCCACGCCGTCGAACCCGGCCTCGACGGCGTTGTGGGCCGCGTTGGCGAAGTCGGCGATCGTCTGACGGATCTCCGCCTCGCTCAGTTCGCTCGGCGTCACGAAGTCCTTGGGTCCCTCGTGGGTGTAGACCCGGCCCTTGGCGGCCACCGCCGAAGGTGCGACCGGCACCAGACCCTCGGGCAGCAGGCTGGGGTGGCCGATCCGGCCGGTGTGCATCAGCTGCGCGAAGATCACCCCGTCCTCCTGGTGGACCGCTTCGGTCACCGTCCGCCACGCCGCCACCTGTCCGGTCGTGTGCAGGCCCGGCGTGTCGGGGTAGCCCTGGCCGACCGGCGAGGGCTGGATGCCCTCGGTGACGATCAGGCCCGCGCCGGCGCGCTGCGCGTAGTACTCCGCCATCAGCTCCGTCGGCGCTGCGCCCGGCCCGTACGCGCGGCTGCGGGTCATCGGCGCCATGGCGATACGGCTGGTCAGGGGCTTGCCGCCCAGAACGATCGGATCGAAAGCAGTGGTCATGATCTCTTCCTTCGGATGGGGATGGGCGGTGGCCCCGACTCATCCAACGTAACAGATACCTGTCTGAACAGGTAAATGCCTGAAAGTCATTCCGGGGCCATTACGTGACCCACGTCACGCCATTTCATCAGGAAAAATCCCTAAATAGAGACGAGAGGAGGCGCTGAAGCGTGCGTTGCGCGATATCGTTAGTTGACCGATCAGGGAAGCGAGGAAGAGGCAGTGAGGAAGAGCAGCGAGGAAGAGATGACCCAGTCCACCCCGCAGGCCGGGAGCGACCCCGTCGAATCGGGGCCGGAGGCGAGCGTCCCGGTACCGGGCGCGGCCGGCGGCGGGCCCATCAGCCACGCGATCTTCCGCCTCGCCCGCCTGCATCGCATGGTCGCCGGACAACTACTGCGCCGCATCGGCCTGCACCCGGGCCAGGAGCTGGTCATGATGCACCTGTGGGAACTCGGCGCCCAGCGCCAGACCGACCTGGTGCGGCTCATGGACTCCGACGCGGCCACCATGACCCGCACCGTCCGGCGCCTGGAGCAGGCCGGCTTCGTCCGCCGCCGCCCCTCGCCCACCGACAAGCGCGCGTCCCTGATCGAACCCACCGCCGCGAGCCACGCCCTGCGCCGCGAGGTCGAGCAGAGCTGGAGCCAGCTCGAAGAACTGGTGGCCGGAGGTCTGACCGCCGAGGAACGCACTGCCGCCCTGCACACTCTGGAGCGACTGGAGCGGAATCTTGTGCAGACCTCCACCGAACCCACTGAGGCCGCGGCCGAGCAGTAGGGGCCTCCCGAGGGACGACCAAGGGCAGTCGGCCCGCCTACCGCTCGCCGCCACCCTTCTCACCGACCGATGGTTCGCACAGCGATCGGCTCCCGGCCACCCGCGGTCGGAAGAGCGCGTGTCGGCCGAGGAAGCTGAGGTGGTCGAACTGCAGCGGGGACACGGGCGAGGCGGCCCTCCTGCCGTACTACGGGCATTCCGACGCCCGGCGTACGGCGTGCGGTGGCGCATGGGCTCTGCGGCTGGTCCTCCTCACCGCCGGCCTTTTCCGGCAACGCTCGCACGGCGTTGCCGCGGCTGATGACCGATCCGGACCCAGTGGTACGGAAGACCGCCTGCTGCACGATTGCCGTGGGCCGGGACTGCGATCCCTTCTTCGCAGACGCCATGGCCGCTGCGGTGGACGACGCGGACCACCTGGTCCAGCTTGCCGCCGTCTGCGAACTCGCCCTCCACAACGACGCACGGTGCGTGCGAGCGGCACGCCTCCTCGGCCCGCCGCAGCGCGGTTCCTTGGAAGAGGAGGGCTACCTCGAAGCAGTGTGGCGCTACGAGCGGCGCCGCGACCACCGCCGACCTCTCCGCCTTGGCCCATGAGGTGCCCCAGAGAGCTGCCCCGGCCTGGTGGTCGTCGAGGCGTGAAGGAGTCCCTCGAGGGCGCGGAGCTGCCTTGTCCAGGTCCTTACCAATTTGTCTGCTACTACCTAGACTTGATTCATGATCACCCCAAATACGCATCCACTGGCGGGAGTTGTATCGACGACCGCAGCGGGTGAGCGGCTGGTGTTCGTGCCACGTCGAGTCCTGGAGGTCGGTACCGAGATCGTCGTCGGCGTCGTGACACCGCCGGTGATCGCGGTCCCCTTCCTGATACCGATCCTGGGGGTCGCCCTGGCCACCGGTTCCTGGGCCATCCTCTGGGCTGCCCTTGGGCTGATAGCCCTGGCCATAACCGTGCTCGTCCCGACCGTGGTATTCATGAAGTTGACCGAAACGGTGCGGTGGATCGAGTTCCGCCCTCACGGGAGTACGAAGCAAGTCGTGATCGCGTACTTCCTGCGCTCCTCCACCGTTGCGGCGGCTGATCTGCAGCGCGTCGTCCTTTCCGAACGGTTCAGAGCGGACCAACGAAAGTCGCTCGAAGTGGTGCTGCACACGCGCGGAGGGAAGGTGGCGTGCAAGCCGGGAACTCTGAGCCCGATGTCCCGAGTCGGTGCGGAGGCACTGCTCGACTGGCTGACCAGTCAACTCAGCCCGGTCGGCATAGCGGTGGAGCACCGGACGGAGATCGACCGCAACTTCGTGTGCCCCGACGAGTGGTACTCGGAAGCAGGTCTGGCCGCTCTGTGGCACGTGCCCGCCAGCGAGGTCGATGCGCTGGTCGTCCGCCACGGCATCGACACCTATACGTTCACACCCCGCGCCGCCGCGCTGTCCTCACCGACCAAAACGATAACGGTCTACGACCCGGCCGGGGCACACGACGTCGCGGAGGAAATCCGCAGGAAACGCACCATGAGCCCCCCGGTCGACGGCATACGGGAAACACCACACCCGTGAAGCACCGCTCTTCTGCTGGACCTGTGGGTGTGATCAGGCGAGTTGACGGCGGGGCAGGACGGGGCGGTTGCCGCCGAGGCAGAGCATGACGAGCGCGATGACGGCGTCGGCACTGTGGAAGCCGAACCCTCGTCGGATGATCAGGCGCGTCTTGGTGTTGGTGGACTCGGTCAGCCCGTTGCTCAACGCCTCGACGATCGCGTGGAGGATGACGTGGTGGTGGCGCCGGACTCTCCTGGCCAGTTCGACGAAGGCCGGGACGCGCCGGCGTCTGGCCCAGGACAGCCAGCGGCGCAGCGCTTGGGCGGCGGCGGGCGCGCCCTCGGTCCGGGCGATCCGGTAGATCGTGCGCCGCTACCGGGCTCACCTGGTTCGCCGACGTCGGCGTCCAGGTGCAGGTCCTACGCAAGATCGCGGGACACGGCTCACTGACCACCACCCAGCGGTACCTGCACCCCGACGTGCACAAGATCACCGCCGCCGGCGCTGCCCTCTCGGCGCGCCTCGGCGTCCTCCGCGCCCCGCGGTCCCTGCCGAGCCCGATCGTCGTCGTCCGTTGACGGTCAAGGCGGGCTGGTCCCCAAATGACCCCACCGACCCGGCTCTGGTCTGCCATCCGGCACCCTCAGGCGATCAGGCCGCCACGCCCCACCAGCAGTGCCACATCCACACCGGCGACGAGGATCGAGGCGATGAACGGCAGTCGGACACAGCGACCGCCGAGGAGCGCACTCACCAGCGCCGTCAGTGCGACCACCACCAAGGCGGCCCACGAGGAGACGCCAGGTACCCCTGGACCACCGAGGACGAGCACCGCGGACGCCACGACCAGCGGTGCCGGCAGCAGCAGCCGCGTCCACGTCGGGCCGAGACGCTGCGGCCATCCTCGTACCCCCGCTCCGAGGTCGGACTCGATGTCCGGCAGCACGTTTCCCAGATGCGCGCCCACGCCCAGCAACGCACCGGCCGTGACGACCCACCAGGCCGGCACGTCCCTCCCTGGCAGGCTCAGCACCACGAAGGCGGGAAGCGCCGCGAACCCCACGGCGTACGGCAGCCAGGACAGCCACGTCGCCTTCAGCCCCAGGTTGTACGCCCACGCGCCGCCGACGCCGACCAGGTGGACGCTCCCGGCGACCAGACCACCGGACAGGGACAGCGGGACGCACGCCACCAAAGCCATGACCGCGGCGGCCCGCACGGCCCCGGCGGTGACAGCACCGGACACGACCGGCTTGCCGTGCCGATCGGCCGCCCAGTCACGCCGGGCGTCGACCGCGTCGTTGCACCACCCCACTGACAGCTGGCCCGCCAGCACCGCCACGCCGACCAGCACAGAGCCTCTCGCGCTGTGCCCCGCCGACACCGCGAGCGCCGTCATCAACAGGGTGACGGCGGCCGTCGGCCCCGGGTGACAGGCCCTCGCAAGGCCGGCGAGAAGGCCCCCCTTGGGCCGTACGGCGCCGACGGTGGCCCGGTTCGTCGCGTCCACGCGCCGATGGTAGGCGCCCAACGAGCGATGACGTGGTACGACCACGGGGCGCGGGGCACATATGGGTGCACGTCGTCCGCACCACGCCGTCAGCAGGGAGTCCGATGACCCGGATCGCAGCAGTCCACGGAGTCCTGGCACCACACCGGCACGCCCAGCAGGAGATCACCGACATGGTGGCCGGTCAGTGCCTGGCCGCCGACGGCGACCGGCGTGCTCTCGACCGTCTCCACCGCGGCGCGCGGGTCCGCTGGCGTCATACGGCACTGCCTCTCGACCGGTACGGCGAGTTGAGGGACTTCGGCGCGGTCAACGACGCCTTCCTCACCCATGCCGTGGAGCTCGGCGCCGAAGCCGTCTCCGGGGCGCTCGACGCGGCCGGCCTGTCCGCCCGGGACGTCGATCTGCTGCTGTTCACCTCCGTGACCGGCATCGCCGTGCCGTCGGTGGACGCCCGGCTCGTCGGACGGCTCGGAATGCGGTCGGACGTGAGACGGCTTCCTCTCTTCGGCCTCGGCTGCGTCGCCGGCGCGGCCGGCGTCGCCCGGCTCCACGACTACCTCCAGGGGTGGCCGGAGCATATCGCCGTGCTCCTCTCCGTCGAACTCTGCTCACTGACCTTTCAGCGGGACGACGCGTCCCCCGCCAACCTGATCGCGACCGCGCTCTTCGGGGACGGGGCCGCCGCGGCCGTCGCCTGCGGCACTCGAAGGCACACGGCGGCGGGGGACGGCCCGACGGTGGTGGCGAGCCGCAGCCGGCTCTACCCGGATACCGAACGCCTGCTGGGCTGGGACATCACCGCTTCGGGTTTCCGCGTCGTGCTGGATCCCGCCCTTCCCGACGTGGTGCGCAAGAACCTCGGAGCCGACGTCGACACCTTCCTGTCCGATCACGGTCTCACGCGCAAGGATGTGACGGCCTGGGTCAGCCACCCGGGCGGGCCCAAGGTCCTCGACGCGGTCGCGGAGGCACTCGACCTGCCGGACGATGCCCTCGACGTCAGCAGGCGCTCGCTCGCGGAGGTCGGCAACCTGTCCTCGGCGTCCGTGCTCCACGTCCTGCGCGACACGCTCGCGAAAGGCAGTCGGCCGCCCGCCGGAACCCCTGGCCTGCTGCTCGCCATGGGCCCGGGCTTCTGCACCGAACTCGTCCTGTTGAGCTGGTAGCAAGCAGGAAAGGAAAGACGAGGAGACATGACCTGGTACATCCTCCTGGTGCTCGCGACCGGCGCCGAGCGCGCCGCCGAACTCGTGGTCGCCCGACGGCACTCGCGCTGGAGCCTGGCACGCGGCGCGGTCGAACACGGACGGCGGCACTACCCGGTGATGGTGGTGCTGCACACGGGCCTTCTCCTCGGCTGCCTGGCCGAGGTGGCGACGATGCGGCCGCCGTTCCGCCCCGGCCTCGGCTGGCCCATGCTGGCCGTGGTGGTCGCGGCCCAGGCCCTGCGCTGGTGGTGCGTGCGGACGCTGGGGCCGCGCTGGAACACCCGGGTCCTTGTCGTGCCCGGTCTGCCTCTCGTCGCCGGCGGCCCGTACCGATGGCTGCGCCACCCGAACTACGTGGCGGTAGTGGCCGAAGGAGCGGCGTTGCCGCTGGTTTACGGGGCATGGCTGACCGCCGTCTCGTTCACGCTGCTCAACGCCGTGCTACTCACCGTGCGCATCCGCTGCGAGGACGCGGCGCTCGCCCCGGCCTCCTCGGTGCCGCCCGCCACGCCGTCCGGGACCGCCACGCGCCCGGCGCGGACCTCCGTACCCGGCGGGCTCGCGTGATCGACCTGCTCGTCGCGGGCGGCGGGCCCGCCGGACTGGCCACCGCGATCCACGCCACGCTGACCGGCATGGAGGCCGTGGTGATCGAGCCCCGGCCAGGCCCGGTGGACAAGGCGTGCGGCGAGGGGATCATGCCCCGCGGCGTCCGGCACCTGCGCACCCTGGGCGTCGAACCGGACGGCCACGAGCTGGGCGGCATCCGGTACATCGACGGCGTCCACCATGCGCAGGCTGCCTTCCGCGACGGCTCCGGCCTCGGCGTACGCCGCACCGTCCTGAGCGGCGCGCTGTACCGGCGGGCCTTCGAGCTCGGCGTCCGGATCGTGTCCGGCAAGGTCGGGGAAGTGCACCAGGGCCCGGAGTCGGTGACAGCTGCTGGACTGCGGGCCCGGTGGCTCGTCGCGGCGGACGGCCTGCACTCGCCCCTCCGCCGGGCGCTCGGGCTGGACCTGGCCACCCCCGGCCCCCGGCGCTACGGCCTGCGGCGCCACTACCGCATGGCCCCGTGGTCCGACTTCGTCGAAGTGCACTGGTCCAGGCAGGGCGAGGCGTACGTGACCCCGGTCGCCGACGACCTCGTCGGTGTGGCCGTGCTGAGCACCGCCCGACACCCCTACGCCACCTGTCTGGACCGGTTCCCCGAGCTGGCCGCGCGCCTGCACGAGGACGCAGCCGCGAACGCGGTCCGCGGCGCCGGACCGCTCAGACAGCGGGTGCGCGGCAGAGTCGCCGGCCGTGTCCTGCTCGTCGGCGACGCGGCCGGCTACGTCGACGCGCTCACCGGCGAAGGCATCGCCCTCGCGTTGGCGTCGGCCGAAGCGGCGGTACGGTGCCTGCGGGCGGGGCGGCCCCAGGAGTACGAGCGGGCATGGCGGCGCCTGTCCCGGCGGCAGCGGCTGCTCACCAGGGCACTGCTCCGGGCTGGCTCCCGGCCGGAGACCTCCCGCCTGATCGTGCCGATGGCCGCCCGCATGCCGGGCGTGTTCTCGGCGGCCGTGCACGCGTTGCGGTGATCGTGCACGCCCGGCGGGCCGGACGCCCAGGGCCCGGGCGACGTCGCCGCGCCGGCGGATACTCGTCGCATGGACGTGTCCGTGCCCTCGTTCGACCTCCGGGAACGACTCAGCCGCACGCTGTTCGCCCGTGTCGCGGGCCCGGAGGGCCCGGACAACCGTGCCCGCGTCCACGGCACGCCGGGGCCGCGTTGGTTCGGACCCGACAGCGCGATCCGTGCGGTGCACGGCGACGCCTCGATGTTCGTCGGCGGGCTCAGGGCCCTGCTGCTCCAGTCCCTCCATCCGCCGGCCATGGCCGCCGTAGCGGCCCATTCCGGCCTTCCGCGTGGACCTGTGGGGGCGCCTCCACCACACCAGCACGTTCCTCGCCGTGATGACGTACGGAACGGCGGACGATGCGCAGCAGGCCGTCGACGGGGTGCGCGCGGTTCACGAGCGCGTGCGCGGAGTGACCGCCGCCGGAGCGGCGTACCATGCCTCCGATCCGCATCTGCTCGGCTGGGTGCACGTCGCAGAGGTGGACCGTTTCCTGATTGGCGATCAGCTCTACGGCGCCCACCACCGCTTGATCCCGCGGGCTGCGACGCGTACGTCGCCGACACCGCCCGCGTGGCGGCCGCCTCGATCTGCCCGTCCGCCGGAGAGGGCTGGGGGCGATCGCCGCGCTCCGGCCGGACCTGAACCAAACACGGTTGCCCGCACTCCGGCCCGGAGACGGACGGCGGGCGTTCAGCAGTGTCCGCAGCGCAGCACCCCCTCCAGCGGCCTGCTCCGCGGGTGGGGCCACCTCCAGCGCAGCCGGACCGCGCGCGGGCCCAGAGGTGTCAGGTACGGGTGCCGGCGAAGAGCTCGAGGTGGCTGCAGGTGGGGCAGCGGAAGGCGTCGATCTGCCAAGACGGCCTTCCCATGCGCTTGGCGCCGCCGAAAGGGCCGCGTTCGAGGGCGCCCTGGATCCAGCGGGTGTAGCCGCGGGAGTACTGGCCAGTGTCTTCGACGAAGCCGGGTTCGAGGCCGACAGTGCCGCAGTGGGTGCACCGGAAGGTGTTGTTCACGCACCTGAGTCTAGGCACAAGGCGAGCGGTGTGGACGGGCCGGGTCAAGGGCTGCCGGCGGCCTTGCGTGCTCGGTGGTGCTGCGGGACGCGGGACCATCGGCGCCGCTCGTCGGCGCCTCCGCCGAGCTTGAACGCGCCGCGCAGGGTGCCGGGAGTCGGTGCGGCCGGGGTGCCGCTGCTCGTATCCTCGGCTCCCGCCCGACGGCCCGGCGGATGCGCTTTGCCGGCTCGCAGGAGAACGGCTCCAGGGTTCCCGGGGCGGGAAGCCTGGAGCCGTGCGGGCCGGGCGGATCAGCCGGCGCTGGTGCCCAGTAGGCCCTCGCGCAGGCGCTTCACGGTGCGTGCGAGCAGCCGCGAGACGTGCATCTGCGAGCAGCCCAGCCGTTCACCGATCTGAGCCTGGGTCAGTTCCTCGACGAACCGCAGATGGATGATCCGGCGGTCGCGCTCGTCGAGGTCGGCGATGAGCGGGGCCAGCGAGTGGAAGTCCTCCACCAGCGCCATGGCGGGGTCCTCGCTGCCGATGAAGTCGGCCAGTGAGGCGTCGCCGTCCTCGTCGTCGCCGCTGAGGGCGGCGTCCAGGGACGAGGAGTTGTAGCCGTTGGAGGCCAGCCGTGCCTCGGTGACCTCCTCCTCGGTGAGGCTCATCAGGTCGGCCAGCTCCTTGACCGTCGGCATCCGGCCGAGGCGGGTGCCGAGTTCCTCGGTCGCCTTGGCCAGCTCCACCCGCGCCTCCTGGAGCCGGCGGGGTACGTGGACCGCCCAGGAGGTGTCCCGGAAGAACCGCTTGATCTCGCCGACGATGTAGGGGACGGCGAACGTGGTGAACTCGACCTCCCGCGACAGCTCGAACCGGTCGATCGCCTTGATCAGGCCGATCATGCCGACCTGGACGATGTCCTCCATCTCGTCGGCGCGGTGGCGGAACCGCCCGGCGGCGTAGCGGACCAGGCTCATGTTCATCTCGATGAGCGTGTTGCGGGCGTACTGGTACTCGTGCGTCCCCTCCTCCAGCGTCGCGAGCTCCTGGAAGAAGACCTTCGACAGGGTCCTCGCGTCCTTGGGCGCGACCGCCATCGTGTCCGGGATCTGTGGCAGCGTCCCCACTCCGGACTCGACTCCCGTGGTCGACATCGTGGTGACCGTCACACCTTTCCCCTTTCACGTGTGTTCCTCATCGGGATGCGTGGCCCTGAGGCTGCTCGCCTACCCGGACTCCTCACGTCCACACCCGCCAACTCCTCTCGTGTTTTCGGTCGGTTCCCTTCTGCCGGTCCATGGGCAGACGGAACCTCAACCTGGTCGTCCGAAGGAGAGTCATGACACGGGATCCCTCGATGAGGGCCGTCGGCTGGGCGCGGTCGCTGCCGATAGGCAGCAGCGTGAAGGCGGCCCGGGACTGGACGCGTGAGCACCTGGCGGCGCTCGGCTGGGACCGTACCGCCCCCGGCGTGGCGGACTCCGTCGTGCTGACGGTCTCCGAACTCGTCACCAACGCCCATGTGCACGCCCACAGCGACGCGCAGCTGATCCTCACCTGGGACGAGGAGTGCCTGCACGTCACCGTGCACGACGCCTCGCGGCTGGCCCCCGAGCAGCGCAGCCCGGACGACGGCGCGTTGGGCGGGCGCGGACTGCTCCTGGTCGACGCGCTCGCCGACGACGTGCGGACCCGCCCCTGCCCGCGGGGCAAGGACGTCACGGCCTGTTTCCGCTTGGCCGCCCCCGGCCGTCCCGGCTGAGGGAGCCGATCCCCGGACATCGCCTGCGCCGGTGGGCCGCAGCGATCCGGTGAGTACCATCTCGCGGTCGAGGCGCCACACCGCCGGGTCCTCGCCGAGAAGATGGAAGGCGATGCTCACGGCGTGGGGGTCGCGGGAGTCGTAGCCGACAGTGGTGTCGATCCGGACCGCCGCGTCCGGGGTGAGCAGTTCCATGGCCACGGGGCGAGTGAGGACGCGCGGTGCGGGGAGCGGCGCGACGGGGTGTCGGGGCAATGGCGTTCTCCGGCTGAGAGGCTGTCAGCGAGCGGGTGCGGTGTCCGCCTGACCCGTCCCGCCCCTGTTACACCTCGTGCCGCCGTGACGGATGTGGCGATGGTGTCACGCTTCGGTGAAGGTCGTGAAAGGCCGTCAGGGAGCGAGGGGACGAGGACCCTGCGCCGCGCTGCTCGCCACGAGGGCCGCTTCGCCGAGGTGGTGGGCGGCGAGCACGGCCGTCTTCTCCTCCGGTACGCGCCTCAGGCGCTCTCTTTCCTGTTCTGCCGCGCCGGTGCTCCGCCGGATTCATGACGGAGGAAGGCGTTTCGGCGTGGTGTTCGCGGTCAGTCGGATCCTCGAACGCGGTCCGCTCCCGGAAGGATTCTGTCGTGCCGGTCGTGCTGGTCCTGGTGTTCGGTGTCGGTGTGGCGATGGCGTGGTGGAGTGTCGCGCCTCTCCCCCGCGGTCCACGGCGAGGACCCCGGTGACGCCCGGGTCGACCCCGGCGTTGCCGGGAGGTCGGCCGGGCGTGGGGGGGCGGCCGCCGGATGACGGCCCGCGGTGCCTCCCTGGGGGGGGTGAGGTGGCGGTGATCGCCGGCGCGTCAGCGCACTCGCCGGTCCCGTGGGCCGGCCGCGCCGGCTTACCGCGCCAGGAGGGAGAGGCGGGCGCGGACCCGCTTCCCCTCCGGGGCGGGCTCCACGGTCAGGCTGTCGCAGATGGCGACGACGATCTCGACGCCGTGCTGACCGATGCGGCGGGGGTCGTGTCCGCGGGGCACGGGGGCGGCGGCCTCCTGGTCGAAGACCGAGATCTCCAGGACGTCGTGGCCCAGTTCGAGGAGGAGCCGGCAGGGGCCGGCCGTGTGCCGGATCGCGTTGGTGACCAGTTCGCTGACCACCAGCTGCGCGAGCTCGACGCGCTCCTCACCGACCGGTCCGGGCAGCACGGTCGGGGCGGCCGCGAGGAACTCGGCCGTGAAGGCGCGGGCGGAGGCTATCGCGCCGCCGCGGGAGGCGTCGTCGTAGACGGCGCCGGCGGACAGCAGGGGCTCCGGGACCGCGCGCTCCGCGGTGATCGCGTCCGTCATGACGCTGGTACTCCCCTCGTCCTGGGTCGGCGGCTGGGCTCCTCGTACCCGCCTTTCCCCTGTTCATGGTTCCCACACCGCCCGCAACGCGGATCACACCTGCCGGCAGCGCGTCAAGGGGGCGGCGTCCGGCGCGCCGCAGGGCCCCTTCGCCGTCGGCTCTCCGGTGCCGTGGGGGCGCCGACGGCCAGGACGCCGAACCGGTCGCCGCGAACCGTGACGGGCCGGTGAGCGGTCGCCGTGGGCCCGACATCTCGGAAAAGATATGGTTGCCGAGTGCTGAAGACGCGGCCGGCGGGGCCCACGTCCAAGGGCGCGTGCGGCATCCCGGCAGGTGTCACGACGGGCTCCACCTGGCGCAGGGTCGTGCATCCGTCGTCGACGAGCAGCAGGTGGCAGGGGTCGCGGCGGGCAGGTGCGCGAGACTGGTACGGAGGGAGTCCAGGCGGAGGTGTGGCCCGCGCAGTCGCCTTCCGCTGTCACGTGTCGTTCCACCGGATCCGTACCGCCTTCTGGGGAGATGTGGAGATGACCGGTCCGTCGCAAGGCCGCTGCCCCCGGCCCGGGACGTCCGAGGAGGGTCGGCAGGCATGAACGGCAACCCCGCCCCGCCGTCACGGGAGCGGCAGCGGACGGCCGCGTCCACCCGGGAGCTCGTCGAACTGCTGGAAGTGCTGTGGGAGCGCGGCCGGGACATGGTGTCGTCGACACCCGTCTCGGCGGGTCAGCTGCGCGTGCTGTACAGCCTGGACCGCGAGGAGGGCATCAGCCTGCGCACCTTGGGCGAGCTGCTCGGCTCCGCCCCGCCCTCGGTGAGCCGCATGTGCGACCGGCTGGAGGCGCTGGGCTTCGTGCAGCGGCTGCCCAGCCCCGTGAGCCGTCGACAGCTGGAGCTGTATCTGACCGTGCGCGGCAAGGCGTACCTGCGGGACCTCAGGGTCCAGCGCGAGGAGGCCCTGCTCGAGGTCATCGCGGACATGTCGCCGACGAGCCGCAAGGCGCTGCTGCGGGGCCTCACCGGGTTCCACGAGGCCGTGGGAGGGAGCGGACCGGCCGCCTCGTCACCCGCCCGCACGCCGCTGAAGGGCGTCAGTTCGGCCTGATGCGCGCGCGACGCCGGCTCCCGCCTGGCGCACGCCCATGTCATGGCCGTCCCTGGTCGGCGTCGGCGTCGGCGGCCGCGGCCAGCGCGGCCGCCACGCCGTCGTGCGGCGGGATGGTCGTCGTCACACCCGTGATCTCCAGGATGCGGAGCACGGCCGAGGTCGGTGCGGCGAGATACAGGTCGCCGCCGGTCTCCCGCGCCCGGTTGACCGCCCTGATCAGGACGTTCAGCCCCGAGGAGTCCATGAAACCGAGGGCGGAGAGGTCCAGCACGAGACGGCGCCGCCCCTGGCCGAGCTGTTCCGTCAGAAGGTCCTGCAGCCGGCCGGCCGTCTCCATGTCCAGCTCACCCGCCACGGTCAGCACCGCCGTGCGGTCGTCGCGGATCTCGACGTCGACGTCCAGGTTCGGTTCTCGCTCGGACATATGGCCTGCTTTCCAATGGGGTGGGGTGGGGCCGGTCTTGGGGGGCGGACGGAGTCAGGACACCTGGACACCGACCACGCACGTGTCGTCGTCCGTGTCCGACTTGCTGCGCGCCAGCAGCTGGTCCAGCCGGCGTTCGAGGCTGTCGGACGGCTGCCGGGCGACGGTGAGCAGCTGGGCGACGGAATCCTGGACGGCGGTGTCCCGCCGCTCGACGAGCCCGTCGGTGTACATCAGCACCGTGTCGCCGGGTTCGAGCCGCAGCTCCGTCTCCTCGTACTCGGCCTCCGCGAGGGCTCCCAGCAGCAACCCGCGCAGGAGCGGCAGGTCGAACGCCTCGTCCCCGCGGACCAGCACCGGCGGGAGGTGTCCCGCGCGGGCCCAGCGCAGCGTCCGGCTCCCGGGGTCGTAGATGCCGCACACGGCGGTGGCCGTCACCTGGGCCGTGAGATGGTGGGCGACGCTGTTGAGCCAGGACAGCAGCTGCCCCGGACCCGCGCCCGTGACGGCGAGGCCGCGGAGGGCGTTGCGCAGCACCACCATGCCGGTGGCGGCCTCCACTCCGTGGCCGGCGACGTCCCCGACGCACAGGAGCACCTTCTTGGACGGCAGCACGACCGCGTCGTACCAGTCGCCGCCGACCAGGGACTCCGACTCGGCGGGACGGTAGCGCACGGCGACGTCGAGTCCCGGCGCGTCGAGCGGCGGCATGGCCGGCGGCATGATGGCGTGCTGGAGCTGGAGGGTGAGCCGGTTGCGTTCCTCGGCCGCCTCCTCCGTCGCCACCAGCCGGTCGCGGGTGGCCGTGAGGGCGACCTCGGTCCAGTGCTGCGCCGAGATGTCCTGGTAGGCGCCCCGGACGGCCTGGAGACCGCCGTCGGTGCCCAGGGCGGGTTCGGCGGTCACCCGGATGTGCCGCGTCACGCCGTCGCGGCGGAGCATGCGGAAGGCGGTGGAGCCCACCCGCCGCCGGCCCAGCACCTGCTGGAGGAAGCGGCGGATGGTGTCGGCGTCGTCGGGGTGGGCGTGGGCGGCGAGGTCGCGCAGGGCGACCGGTGGCTCCGTCTTCCGGCGGCCGAAGAGCTCGTACAGCTGGCCGTGCCAGGTGATGTCGCCGGTGACGACGTCCTCCTCGAAGGCGCCGACCCGGCCGAGGCGCTGGGCGTGCTGGAGGAGGCTGGCGAGGCGTGCCGACTCGTCCTCGACGCGCCAGATGAGCAGGACGCAGGCCCCGTACCGGCTGATGCTGATGTCGGCGAGCGAGGCGAGCGGCACCTCGTCCACCAGGGCGGTGAGCCGGACCCGGCGGGCACGGAACGGCTCCCCCGTGGCGTAGACCCGCTCGATCCGTTCGAAGAGTTCGCTGCCGCCCGCCGCCGCCGGGTACGCCTCCAGGAGCAGGGCGCCGTCGACGGAGCCGCGGGGTCGTCCGGCCGGATCCTGGAAGTGCGCGTTGGCGTGCCGGATGCGGAAGTCGACGAGCTTCCCCGCCTCGTCCATGTGGGGGGTGAGGACGAGGGCGGGGTCGTAGAGCCCGTCCGAGAGTTCGGCCAGCGCCGGCGCCCCGTCCCCGTCGGGAGCCGGGAAGCCGCCGGGGACGGGGAAGCCCCCGGGGGACGCCTCGGGCAACGCCTCCAGGGTGTGGGCGCAGAGTTCGGCGAGGGCCTCGATCTGGCGCTCCACGGCCTGCGGCAGGGGGTCGAGCGGACGGCCCCAGCAGATCTCCAGGACGCCGTGGATGCGGCCGCCGGTCCCGGCGGGGACGACGACCCGGCCGCCGTCGGGGTGGTGCGCGCGGCCGATCGAGGGGATGCCCGCGGCCGCCAGCGAGGCGTACCGGACGGTGCGGCGCTCGATGAGCGCCTGGCGGGCGGCGGTGGTCACCCCTGGCGGCACGTAGTGCCAGCGGGCCGCCTCGTCGAGGCCGAAGCCGGCGTGGCCGCGCAGGCTGAGCGAGGTGTCGGGGCCGGTGGTCCAGATCGCCACGGCGACGGCACCCAGGGGTTCGAGGGCGTGCCGGAGCAGCGATTCGGCGACGGCCTGGGTGTCGCCGGCGCTGAGCGCCGCGCTCTCCGCCGTGCGCAGCCGCACGGCGACCGAGGCGGCGGGGGCGGTGGCGGCGGGCTCGCCGACGGCCGTCCTCATGAACTCGTCCGCCGCCTCGGCCATCCGGTCCCGGGCCGCCTGGTTGATGATGTCCGCGGCCAGCTCCAGCCGGGAGAGTCCGGCGCGTTCGGCGAGCTCCGCGAGCTGGCGGGCCGCCTGGGCGGGGCCGCAGCCCAGGCGCTCGACGATGACCCCCTTGGCGAGTTCGATCAGGGCGCGGCCCTCGGCCGCCGCGTGCGCGGCGCGCACCTCGCCGCGCAGCCGTTCCACCGTGGCGGCCAGTCGGCCGTCGGCGGGGTACGGGGCGGCGGTGCCGGGGGCCGGGGGCGCGGCGGCGGCTGTCTCGGCGGGGCCGGCGGACGGGTCTCCGCCCGGGAAGCGGGGGCCGCTCACGTCGGCGACTCCTCGGTCGGGGCGGCCCCGGGGCCGCCGTTCGGACGGGGCCGGGGTGCGCCGGTCCGGCGCTCCGGGGCCGGGCGGGGAGCGCGGGGCGGTCCCGCGGGGGCGGTCACGAGGCCGCCCCGCCGTCGAGCCAGCGGCTGACGCAGGCGATGAGTTCGTCGGCGTCGACGGGCTTGGTGACGTAGTCGCTGGCCCCGGACGCGAGGCTCTTCTCCCGGTCGCCGGGCATGGCCTTCGCGGTGACGGCGATCACGGGCAGGTCCGCGTACTGCGGCAGCTCCCTGATCCGCGCGGTCGCCGTGTAGCCGTCCATCTCCGGCATCATCACGTCCATCAGGACGAGGGAGACGGCCGGGTTCGCCAGGAGCGTCTCGACCCCCTTCCGCCCGTTCTCGGCGCGCAGCACGGTGATGCCTTGCAGCTCCAGGATGCCGCTGAGGGCGTACAGGTTGCGGGCGTCGTCGTCGACGACGAGGACGGTCCTGCCGTGCAGGGTGGTGTCGACGGCCCCGGGCGCGGGCGCCCAGTGGTCGCCGCGCACCAGGGGCACGACGTCGCCGGGCTGCTCCGCGGACAGGTGGAGGGCGATCCGCTCGCGCAGCTCGTCGAGGCTGGAGAGGAGTTCCAGGGGGCGGCGGCGGGCGAGGTCCTGGAGGACGCCCTCCTCGTCGGCGGGGAGCCGGCGGTTGTTGTGGGCGAGGACGGGGACGGTGCGCAGCGCCTCGTCGCCGTCCATGGCGTCCAGGAAGCGCAGGGCGTCGCCGTCCGCCATGTCGACGTCGAGCACGACGCAGTGGAACGGCTGGGTGGCGAGCGCGGAGGCGGCCTCCTGGGGGCCGACGACCGCGATCAGTTCGATGTCCGCCCGGCCCGTGTGCCCGCCGTCGGCCGCGAGTTGGGTGACCGCGTTCTCGGCGACGACGGCGAGGAGCCCGCGCGGGCGCTCCTCGATCACGAGGAGGCGCCGGGTCGGCCGGGAGGCGGGGGCGCCGGGCAGCGCGAGCGCGTCACCCCGGGCCGGGGCCGGGACGGTGGGCACCGCCGAGGGGTCCGCCGTCGAGGCGGCGGGGTCGGGCTGCTCGGTGAAGTCGGTGCGGGTGACGGGGAGGTAGAGGGTGAAGGTGCTGCCCTCGCCGGGCACGCTCGTGACGGTGAGGGCGCCGCCGAGCAGGTACGCGATCTCACGGCTGATGGAGAGGCCGAGGCCGGTGCCGCCGTACTTGCGGTTGGTCGTCCCGTCCGCCTGCTGGAAGGCGCCGAAGATGGCCTCCAGGTTCTCGGGGGCGATGCCGATCCCGGTGTCGGTGACGCGGAAGGCGACGACGGGGCCGCCGCGCTGCACGGACACGGGCAGCTCGCCGTCCGAGGCCGGTTCGATGCGCAGTTCGACGCTGCCGTGCTCGGTGAACTTGACGGCGTTCGACAGCAGGTTGCGCAGCACCTGCCGGAGCCGCGTGTCGTCGGTGACGAGGTCGACGGGGACGCCGGCGGCCGTGGAGACCGCGAAGGCGAGGCTCTTCTGCGAGGTGAGGGGGCGGAACGTGGCCTCGACGTAGTCGAGGAGCCTGCGCATGGGTACGCGCTCCGGGTTGAGGTCCATCTTCCCGGCCTCAACCTTGGAGAGGTCGAGAATGTCGTTGATCAGCTGGAGCAGGTCGGATCCGGCCGAGTGGATGATGCCGGCGTACTCGACCTGCTTGGCCGTGAGGTTGCGGGTCGGGTTCTGGGCCAGCAGCTGGGCCAGGATCAGCAGGCTGTTGAGCGGCGTGCGCAGTTCGTGGCTCATGTTGGCCAGGAACTCCGACTTGTACGTGGAGGCCATGGCGAGCTGCTGGGCGCGGTCCTCCAGCTCCTGCCGGGCCTGCTCGATCTGAAGGTTCTTGGCCTCGATGTCGCGGTTCTGCGTGGCGAGCAGGGCCGCCTTCTCCTCCAACTCGGCGTTGGAGCGCTGGAGTTCCTCCTGCCGTACCTGGAGCTCCTCGGTGCGCGAGCGGAGTTCGCCGGCCAGGCGCTGGGACTCGTCCAGGAGTTCGTCGGTGCGGGCGTTGGCGACGATGGTGCTCAGGTTGACGCCGACGGTCTCCATGAGCTGTTCCAGGAAGTCCCGGTGCACGGAGGTGAACGGGCTGAAGGACATCAGCTCGATGACGCCCAGCACCTGGTCCTCGACGACGACCGGCAGCACCACGAGGCTGCCCCGGGACGTGCTGCCGAGACCCGAGGAGATCGTGACGTAGTCGGCGGGGACGTTCTCGGCGGCGATGGTGCGGCGGCTGCGGGCGGCCTGTCCGACGAGCGACTCGCCCAGCCGGAAGCGGACCCGGTCCCGGTCGCCGGCGGGGCGTCCGTAGGATCCGACGAGGCCCAGCTCGACGCCGTCGGGGCCCTCCTCGGCGAGGTAGAACGCGCCGTACTGGGCGGCCACGAGCGGGGTCAGCTCGTCCATGACGAGTTCGGCGACGACGGCCAGGTCGCGGTGACCCTGCATCAGCGCGGACATCCGGGCCAGACTGGACTTGAGCCAGTCCTGCTCCTGGTTGGCCCGCGTCGTCTCGCGCAGCGAGCCGACCATGGCGTTGATGTTGTCCTTGAGCTCGGCCACCTCGCCCGACGCCTCGACGGTGATCGAGCGGGTGAGGTCGCCCTCGGCGACGGCGCTCGCGACCTCGGCGATGGCGCGAACCTGGCGGGTGAGGTTGCCCGCCAGCTCGTTGACGTTCTCGGTCAGCCGCTTCCAGGTACCGGAAACCCCCTCGACCTCGGCCTGGCCGCCGAGCCGGCCCTCGCTGCCGACCTCGCGGGCGACCCGGGTCACCTCGGCCGCGAACGAGGACAGTTGGTCGACCATGGTGTTGATGGTCGTCTTCAGCTCCAGGATCTCGCCCCGCGCGTCCACGTCGATCTTCTTGGACAGGTCGCCGTTGGCGACGGCGGTGGTGACCTGGGCGATGTTCCGGACCTGTCCGGTCAGGTTGTTCGCCATGGAGTTGACGTTGTCGGTGAGGTCCTTCCAGGTGCCGGCCACGTTCGGCACCCTGGCCTGGCCGCCGAGCCGGCCCTCGGTGCCGACCTCGCGGGCGACCCGGGTCACCTCGTCGGCGAAGGCCGACAGCTGGTCGACCATCGTGTTGATCGTCGTCTTCAGCTCCAGGATCTCGCCCCGGGCGTCCACGTCGACCTTCTTCGACAGGTCGCCGCCGGCGACGGCGGAGGCGACGTGGGCGATCGCCCGCACCTGGGCGGTGAGGTTCCCCGCCATCGAGTTGACGGAGTCGGTGAGGTCGCGCCAGGTACCGGAGACGCCCTTCACGTCGGCCTGTCCTCCGAGGATGCCCTCGGTGCCCACGTCACGGGCCATGCGCGTGACCTCGTCGGCGAAGGCCGACAGCTGGTCGACCATCGTGTTGATGGTGTTCTTCAGCTCCAGGATCTCGCCGCGCGCGGCCACGTCGATCTTCTGGGAGAGGTCGCCGTTGGCGACGGCAGTCGCCACATGGGCGATGTCGCGGACCTGGGTGGTGAGGTTGCCGGCCATCGCGTTCACGGAGTCGGTGAGGTCGGCCCAGGTCCCGGAGACACCGGGCACGGCGGCCTGTCCGCCGAGCGTCCCTTCCGTCCCGACCTCGCGCGCGACCCGCGTCACTTCGGAGGTGAACACGGAAAGCTGGTCGACCATGCCGTTGAACACCCGGGAGATCTCGCCCATCAGCCCGTCCGCCTCGTCCGGCAGACGGGTGCCGAAGTCGCCGTCCCGCACGGCCGTGAGCCCGGCCAGCAGTTGACGGAGTTCGGGCTCGACCACCGCGGCCGGTCCGAGGTGCTCCCGGCCGGAGGAGCTCCTGGTCGTCGTCTCAGACATGCACCGTCCTCGTTCCCCACCAAGCTTGCGCAACACGGGCCGCGCGGCCCGTGCCGCGCGCCGGACGTCCGCTCCCCCGGGACGGCTCCGGCTGCCGCGATCGTTGCCGTACGGCAATCATGACGACACTACCGCTCCGTGATCGACTGGAGGAGCGCGGTGCCGGGGCATCTGGCCGAAACCCCTCCCCTCCGGCCCCCGGCGGAAGGCATGCGACGGCCCGGCACGCTCCTGACGGAGGTGCCGGG
>NZ_JBSGIW010000090.1:0-32725 GCF_053605265.1 Streptomyces sp. NPDC003943
TGTGTGGGGTGCTCTGTCGTGGGGGGGGGGGCGGGGCGGGGGCGGCGCGCGCGACGGCGAGCTGGGCGAGCAGGGCCAGGGCGCTGCCGCCGGGCTTGGTGACGGCGGCGCCGGTGCGCAGCAGCGTCTCGGCCTCCTCCTGGGCGCGGTCCCATTCGCCGAGCGAGTACAGCGACTCGGCGAGGTTGGCGCGGATCCAGCCGGCGCTGTCGACGAGGCCGCGGGAGCGGGCCATGTCGATGCCGGCGGCGGCGGTCTCCACGGCCTCGCGGGAGCGGCCGAGGCCCTCCAGGGAGGAGGAGATGTTGACGTGGGCGCGGGCGGCCTCGTGGAACTGGCCGAGGGCCGTGGTCCGCTTCCGCACCTCGTGCATCTCGGCGAGGCCCTCCTCGACGTCTCCGGCGAGGACCAGGATGGTGCCGAGGGTGAGCCGGGCGTTGAGCTCGGTCGCCTCGGCCTTGACCAGGCGGGCGTACTCGACGGCCCGTTCGGCGGCGGCGAGCGCCGCGTGGCCGGGGTTGCGGAGCATGCCCCAGCCGGCGGCGACGGCGAGGACGACGGCGTGCACGGCGGACGGCGGCAGGCCGCGGACGAGTTCCTGGGCGCGGGCGATCTCGGCCCAGCCGTCGCCGCGGGCCAGGTTGGACTTCATCCGGGCCGCCTCGACGTAGAACCAGGCGGCGCGCAGCGGGTCCTGCTCGCCGTCCTCGTCGAGGATCCGCAGGGCGGTCCGGCCGATCTTCAGGGCTCGTTCGCGTTCGCCGGAGAGACGGGCGGCGACCGCGGCCTCGGCGAGCAGGTCGACGTAGCGCAGCGGGGTGGTCTCGGGGTCGCAGCCGCAGGCCGGGTACGCCTCTGCGTAGTCGATGGGGCGCAGCGAGCTGCGGACCTCGTCGGCGACCTTGTCCCAGAGTTCCAGGGCGCGTTCGAGGAGCCGGAGCTGCTCGGCGTACGCGTGGCGCTTGCGGGTCTCGACGGAGGCGCGGAGCACGGCGGGCAGGGCCCGGGCGGCGTCGTGGGCGTGGTACCAGTAGGTGGCGAGCCGGTTGGCGCGCTCGTCGGCGCGGACCAGGCCGGGGTCGGCCTCCAGGGCCTCGGCGTAGCGGCGGTGCAGGCGGGTGCGTTCGCCGGGCAGCAGGTCGTCGCTGACGGCCTCGCGGACCAGGGAGTGGCGGAAGCGGTAGCCGTCGCCTTCGGGGGCGGCGAGCAGGATGTTGGCGCCGACAGCGGCGCGCAGGGCCTCGATGAGGGTGTCCTCGGGGAGTCCCGCGACGGCGGCGAGCAGTTCGAACTCGACGGTGGAGCCGCCTTCGGCGACGATCCGGACGACCCGCTGGGCCGACTCGGGCAGGGTCTCGACGCGGACCAGGAGGATGTCGCGGAGGGATTCGCTGAGGGAGCCGACCTCGCAGCCGCACTCGTGGGAGGCGACGAGTTCCTCGACGAAGAAGGCGTTGCCGTCGGAACGGCGGAAGACCTCGTCGAGCAGGGCCGGTTCGGGTTCGGCGGCGAGGATGCCGGTGAGCTGACGGTGCACCTCGGCGCGGGTGAAGCGGCTGAGTTCGACGCGGCGGACGGAGCGCAGCCGGTCGAGTTCGGCGAGCAGCGGGCGCAGCGGGTGGCGGCGGTGGATGTCGTCGGCGCGGTAGGTGGCGACGACGGCGATCCGGCCGCGGTCGAGGGTGCGGAAGAGGTAGGCGAGCAGGTGCCGGGTGGAGGCGTCGGCCCAGTGCAGGTCCTCCAGGACGACGACGAGGGTGCGGTCCTCGGCGAGGCGTTCCAGGAGCCGTGCGGTCAGCTCGAAGAGACGGGCGGTGGCGTCCTCGGCGGCGGGTTCGAGGCCGCCGACGTCGCCGAGTTCGGGAAGCAGCCGGGCGAGTTCGCCCTCGTGGCCTTCGGTGGCGGCGGCGAACTCCTCGGGGAGTTCCCGGCGCAGGGCGCGCAGGGCGGTGGAGAAGGGCGCGAAGGGCAGCCCGTCGGCGCCCACCTCGACGCAGCCGCCGAGGGCGACGACGGCGCCCTGGGCGCGGGCCCGGGCGGTGAACTCCTCGATCAGGCGGGTCTTTCCGACACCGGCCTCGCCGCCGACGAGGAGCGCCTGGGGCTCTCCCGCGCCGCCGCGGGAGAGCGCCTCGGTGAGGGCGTTGAGTTCGCCGGCGCGGCCGACGAAGACGGGGCTGACTGACCTGGTCTCCACGGCGCCGAGCATGGCACAGAGGTCCGGTGCTCCGCTCGTACGGGTGACCATGTGGAGGTCACGCGGCCCGGGCGAAGCGGTTCCGGTCGGCGGTCACCCGCCCCTCCGGTTCCTGGCGGCCGGTGCGGCGCGCGCGGCGGGCGGCGCGGGCGGCCTCGTTGGCCAGGCGCTGGGCGGCGGCCTCGGCGACGAGCTCGGCGTGGTGGGCGACGTGCAGCTGGTACTCGAACATCGTGTGCTCCCTGGGGATTTCGGTTTCGGTATCGCTCCTTGCGATGCCTCTACTTTCGTCTCCCAGGGGGGTCTGCGGCATCGGGCGGGTGCCGCATGTTCGACGTACGGGGGGCCTTAGGCGTACCTCAGGGTGCCTTAGGGCCTCACGGGGAGGTCCTAGGCTTCCTCGGCCTTGGTCATGACCACGCGCTGAGCCGGTATCCCGGCGCTCTCCGCGGCGTCCGCGATCTCCGTGGGGATCTCCGTGGGGAGCTCCGCGCGGGCGTCGGCGGCGTCGCGGCACTCGGGCGGTTCGATGCTGATCCGGGGCAGCCGGCGGTCCAGCCAGCGGGGCAGCCACCAGTTGGCGCCGCCGAGCATGTGCATGAGCGCGGGGACGAGGAGGGTGCGCAGCACGAAGGCGTCGAGGGCGACGGCGGCGGCGAGCGCGATGCCGAACATGGCGACGACCCGGTCGCCGGAGAGCACGAAGGCGAGGAAGACGGAGATCATGATGACCGCCGCCGAGTTGATCACCCGGCTGGTCTCGGCGAGGCCGACCCGTACCGCGCGGCGGTTGTCGCCGGTCTCCAGCCACTCCTCGTACATCCGGCTCACCAGGAAGACCTGGTAGTCCATGGAGAGGCCGAAGAGCACCGAGACCATGATCACGGGCAGGAAGGGTTCGATGGGCCCGGCGCTGCCGAGGCCGAGCAGCTCGCTCCCCCAGCCCCACTGGAAGATCGCGACGACCACGCCGAAGGCACCGGCGACGGCCATGATGTTCATCAGCGCGGCCTTGAGCGGGATGCCGATGGAGCGGAAGGCGAGCAGCAGCAGCACACAGCCGAGGGAGATCACGACGCCGACGAAGAGGGGCAGCTTGCCGACGATGATCTGGGCGAAGTCGTCGAAGGAGGCGGTGACGCCGCCGACGTGGACCTGGAGCGAGGTGCCGTCGGAGGCGGTCGGCACGACGTGGTCGCGGAGCCGGTCGACGAGGTCGCTGGTGGCGCTCGACTGCGGCGCGGAGTCGGGGACGACGGTGATCACGGCGGTGTCGCCGGAGCTGTTGTACGTGATCGGCGAGACCGACTCGACGCCCTGGGTGTGCGCGAGGCGGGCCGGCAGCTGGTCGAGGGCGAGCCGGTCGTCGGCGCCGTCGAGCGAGGCGACGAGGGTGAGCGGCCCGTTCGTGCCGGGGCCGAAGCCGTCGGCGATCAGGTCGTACGCCTTGCGGGTGGTCGCCGTGGCCGGGTTGTTGCCCTGGTCGGAGGAGCCGAGGTGGAGCGAGAACGTCGGCAGCGCGAGCACCACCATGACGACGGCGGCGGCCGCGCCGAGCAGCTTGGGGTGGCGCTCGACGAAGGCGGACCAGCGGGCGGCGAAGCCGGTGGGCAGCTCGGGCTGCGGGCCGTGCTCGGTGAGCTGCCGCCGCTCGCGGCGGCTGAGGGCGCGCATGCCGATGAGGGAGAGCAGCGCGGGCAGCAGGGTGACGGAGGCGGCGACGGTGAGGACGACGGTCAGCGAGGCGGCGATGGCGACGCCGTTGAGGAAGCTGAGCCGCAGGATCAGCATGCCGAGCAGCGCGATGCAGACGGTGGCGCCGGCGAAGACCACGGCCCGGCCGGTGGTGGCGACGGCCGTCCGGGCGGCCTCTTCGACCGGCAGACCGCGTTTGAGGCCCTTGCGGTGTCTGGTCACGATGAACAGCGCGTAGTCGATGCCCACGCCGAGGCCGATGAGCATGCCGAGCATCGGCGCGAAGTCGGCCACCGTCATGACGTGGCCGAGCAGCACGATGCCGGAGAAGGCGATGCCCACGCTGACCAGGGCGGTCGCGATGGGCAGCAGGGCCGCGGCGAGGGAGCCGAAGGCGAGGAAGAGGACGACGGCGGCGACGGCCACGCCGACGATCTCGGCGATGTGCCCGCCGCCGGCCTCGGTGGAGCCGACGGCGGCGCCGCCGAGCTCGACCTGGACGCCGTCGGTCTCGGCGGCCTTGGCGGTGTCGACGAGGGCCTGGGCCTCGGCCTCGGGGATCTCGTCGGCCTGGGCGTCGAAGGTGACGGTGGCGTAGGCGGTGCGCCCGTCCGCGCTGATCTGGCCCGGCGCGGAGCCGTACGGGGAGGTGACGGAGGCGATGCCGGGGAGGGCCTCGACCTTGCGGAGCATGCCGGTCATCCGCTGCTCGACCCCGGAGGCGCTCACGCTGCCGCGGTCGGTGTGCCAGACGATGGTGTCGGTGTCACCGCCGGCGCCGTGGAAGCCCTTCTCGAGGAGGGCGGTGGCGCGGCCGGACTCGGTCCCGGGGACCTCGTAGTCGTTGGAGTACGCGCTGCCGGCGAGCGCCGCCCCGGTGCCGACCCCGCCGAGAGCGAGGAGCCAGAGCAGGACTGCGGCGAGGCGGTGCTTCACGCACCATCGGGCGATGGCTGCCAACGGACGCGCTCCCTGGATGGATCGGTGTTCCGCCCACTGTCGCAGCCAAACGTGATCGTTTGTCCCTTTCGTGGCAATGGTCACAAAGGTGTGGCGGGGGTAAGGGACGGAAGTCCCCGGCCCCCGCCACACGGGTCAGCGGGTCAGCTGCGCTGCCACTTCTGGTTGCTGCCGTCATTGCCGTACCAGAGGCCGACCGAGCTGCCGGCGGCCGTGGCCGCGCCGCCGACGTCGAGGGCCAGGCCGGAGTCCTGCGCGGTGACCGAGCCGCCGGCGTTGATGTTCCACTTCTGGTTGGTGCCGCCGTTGCACGGCCACAGGATCAGCGGGGTGCCGCCCGTCGTGCCGCCGTGGTCGACGTCCAGGCACATGTCGCCGTAGACCCGCAGCTCCTTCGCGGCCGTGTAGGTCCACTGCTGGTTGCCCTGGCCGTTGCAGTACCAGATGATCATCTTGGTGCCCGGCTCGTGCGAGGCACCCGGCACGTCCAGGCAGAGGCCGGAGCCCACGCCGCGCAGCACGCCCGCGGTGATGGCCGGGCGGCCGGTGCCGAACCAGGACCAGGCGAGCCGGTCGGCGGCGGAGGTGTTGGTGGTGCGCAGGGTGAGGTCGGTGCCGGTGCCCTGGAGCTCGGTGAGGCTGTAGCCGTCGCCGTTGCGCAGGCCGGGCCAGTAGACCGAGCCCATGTTCAGCTCGCGCAGGGTGTCGGTGTCGGCCTGGAGGTAGGCGATCTCGTTCGAGCCGTTGACCGGGCCGTTGTAGTCCAGGCCGGTGTTCAGTGTGGCGCCGAACTCGGTGAGGACGGTGCGGGAGGCACAGGTGCCGACCTTGGTGCGCAGGTCGGCGGACCACTGGGAGTGCTGGGTCCAGTCCGCGTGCCAGAAGCCGTACTGGTGCAGCGAGAGGTGGGTGCCGGCGAGGCGGCTGTCGGCGCAGACGGGCCGGACGTCCTCGCTGTAGCCGGTGCCGCCGACGAAGACGCGGTCGCGCGGGATGCTGCGGCCGTGGTCGCCGAGCCAGCGGGCGGCGGTGTCGGTCCACTCGCTCGCGGAGTAGCCGAAGGGCTCGTTCATCGGCTCGAAGTAGACGCGGTCGTTGTCGGCGTACCGGTCGACGATCGTCGCCCACATCGCGTCGTAGGCGGCCTGGTCGTCGATCCGGCCGTCCTTGGCGGCGCCGGAGCCCTCCCAGTAGGCGAGCACGACCTTGGCGCCCTTGCCGACGGCCGCGTCGACGGCGCCCGCGTACGAGCCCCACCAAGGGCCGTTGACGGTGGCCGGGTTGACCGGGAGCCGGACGGTGTCGGCCCCGAACTTGCTCTGGAACTGGCCGATGACGGCGGCCGACTTGTTGTACGTCGTCAGGTAGTCGTCCGCGGTCGACAGGCCGGACGGGACGACCTCGTCGTCGGCGTAGTTGTCGCGCGGATCGGCCCAGTTGACACCGTGGAACTGGCTGCTTCCCAACGTGGTCGCGGCGGCCGCCGCGGTGGCGAACGGGCCGGCCTGCAGGCCGAGCACGCCGGCCAGGCCGAGCGAGCCGACGGCGCCCAGCGCCAGGGCTCTCCGGAAAACGGACATGTATTCCCCCCATGTGATCACGTGTCGATCAGGCGCGATCGTATAGCAGCGGGTACGGCGCCGGCCCCGCGCCCGAACTCCGGTGCGGGGCCGCGCCCTTGAGCCACGGGAGGCGGGTACGCGGCCTTCGCCGCGCTAGTCGCCGAGGCGGGGGCTGCCTCCGTCCAGCAGGGCGAGACCGAGCTCGGTGACCGAGTGCAGGGTCGCGTTGCGGTGGCGCAGGCTGGAGACCAGCGCCGCCTCCCGCAGGGCCGTGATGTGACGGCTGGCGTTGGGCGCCGTCGTGCCCGCGCGACGGGCGAGCTCGCCCGTCGTCGCGATGCCGTCGGCCAGCGCGGACAGCAGGATCGCCCGGGTCGGGCCGATCAGCGCCGCGAGCGCGCGGCCGCCGGCCGGCGTGCTCTCCGGCGTCGCCCACCACGCGTCGTGCTCGATCGGGTGGACGAGGACCGGCGGCAGCGTCGGGTCGGCGAGCGTCGTCGGGGCGTAACGGGCGAAGAACGACGGCTGGAGCAGCAGGCCACGACCGTCGAGATGGAGGTCCTGGTCGACCGGGAAGTCGAGCCGCAGCACCGGATACTCCCAGTGCGCGGACGTGTGGATCGTGCTGAGGACCGCGTCCCAGCCGCCCTCCGCCAGCACGGCCGAGCGGCGTGACCGGTCCCGGCACGCCTGGACCCGGATGCGCTCCCAGAACGGGGCGAGCACCGTGTCGAAGTACGCGCTCGCCGCGTCGGCCAGGCGCCCCAGCCCCTCGGGCTTCCCCGTCGCCAGCTCCCGGCTCCAGGACGGCAGCCGCCGGCTCCCGTTCTGGCGCGCGAACTCGCTTAAGTCACGCTGGACTTGGCGCAGCGGGGTGGCGCGCAGCGCCTCCATCCGTTCGGCCAGACCTCCTTCGACCGCCGGGGTCAGGAAGTCCGCCGCGTAGCCGACCGGTGGCGCGAGGGCCGTCAACAGGCGCGTGGCGGACGGGACTCGGGGCAGCGACTCCCGCAGCCACGGCCCGAAGAGCACCCCGGCGTCCCGTCTTCGCAGCCGGTGGAGGCTGATCAGCAGTTCCCACATCGGGTCGGGTCCGGAGGCGATCCGGATCCGCGCGAGGTCCTCCCCGGTGAAGTGAATCCGCAGCATCTCAACCCCTCCCACCACGGCAATTACGTTTCAGCGCAATGAAGTTCACGGAACTCCCCCCGTCTCACAGACTCTGACCCGAACGGTGTTCGACCAGCACGCTCACCAACAGGACGGTGGATCGTAAAATGCCCGAGACCCTGGCGAGGAACGATTTCGGCGGGCGTGTCGCCGCGCGGGGGCTCGTACGCGCACTGGCCGCCGGAGCGGCCCTCGTCACGGTGGCCGGCTGCTCCGGAGCCACCGGGACCCCGCCCGCGGCACCCGCCCCCAAGCAGGCGGTGGCGCCGGCCGGGCTGACCGCGCTGCACGGACTGCCACCCGTCACCGACCTGCTCTTCACCCCCCAGCTGCGCAGCGCCCGGGCCCAGCAGAAGGTCGCGATCGCCTGCATGGCCCGGCGGGGCTACCGCTACGCCCCCGCTCCCCCGGCCGCGGACCCGGGCGCGGACGCTTCGGAGGAGCGCCCGCAGCCCTTCGGCCTCGAGTCCGCGCCCCCGGCGCGCACCGCGGCCACGGCAACCCCCACGCCGCCGTCCGAGGCGCCGCCCCGGCCCGGCAGCCCGGAGAGCACCGACGCCTACGCCCGGGCCCTGTTCGGCCGGGAGAGCGCGCGGGTCACCGCGAAGGGCCTGCGGATGAGCGTCTCCCGGCCGGGCGAGGGCTGCCTCGCCGAGGCCGAGACGCGACTGCTCGGCGACGGACGGATGCGCTGGCTCCAGGTGCGGATCATGCTCTTCGAGGCGCAGCAGCAGGCGCGCGGCGACGTGGAGAAGGACGCCGAGTTCCGGGCGGCGACCACGCGCTGGCGGGAGTGCATGGACCGGAACAAGGTCAAGGCCCAGGACCCCGTGGCGGTCCTGAACTCGCTGCGCTCGGCGGAGGCCCGGCGGACCAGCCCGGTCGCCGCGGCGGATCTGCGCTGCAAGGCGGAGACGGGGTACCTGACCACCGCGTACCACCGGCTCGCCGTCGCCCAGCAGCGCTGGCTCGACGAGCACCCCACCGTCGGCGCCGACTGGAAGAAGCTGTCCGCCCGGCAGAACAAGGCCGCCGACGAGGTCCTGGGCACGACCGGCTGAGCCCCGAACCCGGCCCCCCAGCCCCCTCCCGTACCACCACAGTCTTCCGCTTCCGGCCCCGGGAGCGGATGTCCCCGGCGGACCGCAGAGCGCGGTCCGCAGACGAAAGGACTACCGCTCGTGTCCTCGACCCACCCGAAGTCCGGCCTCCGCAGGAAGTTCGCCGCCGTCGCCGGCGCGACCGCGCTCCTCGTGGGCGGCGGCATCGCCACCGCCACGACCGCCTCGGCCGGACCCAACTGCGCGTCGGGCTACCACTGCGTCTTCATCGGCGGCATCGGCACCTCCGCCGGGCACGCGTTCTACAACAGCGACGCCGACTTCACCGACAACTACTTCGACGGCACGTCGCTCAACATCAACGACAACGTGTGGTCGGCCAGCAACTCCAGCAGCGGCGGCTACGAGAGCCACTACTACTACGACGTCAACTACGGCGGCGGCCTCGTCTTCTGCGTCAACCCCGGCAGCGCGGTCAACTACGACCGGCTCAGCGACGACGGCGTCGACGGCAACCACATCGGCCAGCGCGACGAGGCCAGCTCCCTGCTGATGCGCCCCTCGACGACCATCTCCTGCTTCTGACCGCGGACACCTTCTCGGTCCGCAGACCGAGGCGGGCGCACGGAGGAGCTTCCTCTCCCCCGTGCGCCCTTGCGGACCGTGCCTCACGCAGCACTACCGACAACCGAAAGGTAGAACACACCATGCGCAGGATCGGCATGAACTCCGGAATCCGCAGGAAGGCCGCCGCCGTCGCCGGCGCGACCGCGCTCCTCCTGGGCGGCGGCATCGCCACCGCGACGACCGCCTCGGCCGGCCCCAGCTGTCCCTCGGGCTACCACTGCCTCTTCGAGGGCAGCATCGGTGCCTCCGTGCACAACTACTACAACAGCGACCCCGACTTCACCAACGACGTGTTCACCAGCGGGCACGGCGTGAACGACAACTCGTGGTCGGCCAGCAACTCCAGCAGCGGCGGCTACGAGAGCCACTACTACTACGACGTCAACTACGGCGGCGGCCTCGTCTTCTGCGTCAACCCGGGCAGCTCGGTCAACTACGACCGGCTCACCGACGACGGCGTCGACGGCAACCACATCGGCCAGCGCGACGAGGCCAGCTCCCTGCTGATGCGCCCCTCGACGACCATCTCCTGCTTCTGACGGACGAGCACAGCAGCGAGCGAGCACACGAGAGCGGCCCCGCACCGGAACTCCGGTGCGGGGCCGCGCCCTTGGGCCGTACGGGGCCGGGATCAGCCCTCGCTGACGCCCAGCTTCTCCAGGATCAGGTCCTTGACCCTCGCCGCGTCGGCCTGGCCGCGCGTGGCCTTCATGACCGCGCCGACCAGGGCGCCGACCGCCTGGACCTTGCCGTTGCGGATCTTGGCCTCGATCGCCGGGTTGGCGATGATGGCCTCGTCCACGGCCGCGGCCAGCGCGCCCTCGTCCGAGACGACCTTCAGACCGCGCTTCTCGACGACCTCGTCCGGGGTGCCCTCGCCGGAGAGGACGCCCTCGATGACCTGACGGGCCAGCTTGTCGTTCAGGTCACCGGAGGCGACCAGGGCCGACACACGGGCGACGTCCGCCGGGGCGATCGGGAGCTCCTCGAGGGAGACGCCCTTCTCGTTGGCGTTACGGGCCAGCTCGCCCATCCACCACTTGCGGGCCGACGCCGCGTCGGCGCCCGCCTCGGTCGTGGCGACGATCGCGTCGACCGCGCCCGCGTTGAGGATGGACTGCATGTCCAGCTCGGACACGCCCCACTCCTCGCGCAGCCGGTTGCGGCGCACGCGCGGCAGCTCGGGCAGGGCCTGCCGCAGCTCCTCGACCCACTCGCGGGAGGGGGCCACCGGCACCAGGTCCGGCTCGGGGAAGTAGCGGTAGTCCTCGGCGTTGTCCTTGATGCGGCCGGAGGTGGTGGTGCCGTCGTCCTCGTGGAAGTGACGGGTCTCCTGCACGACCGTGCCGCCGGCCTCCAGGATCGCCGCGTGCCGCTGGATCTCGAAGCGCGCCGCCCGCTCCACGGAGCGCAGCGAGTTGACGTTCTTCGTCTCCGAGCGCGTACCGAAGGTGGCCGCGTCCTTCCGCATCAGCGACAGGTTGACGTCGCAGCGCATCTGGCCCTTGTCCATGCGCGCCTCGGAGACGCCCAGGGCGCGGATCAGCTCGCGCAGCTCGGCCACGTACGCCTTGGCGACCTCCGGGGCCCGCTCGCCCGCGCCGACGATCGGCTTGGTGACGATCTCGATCAGCGGGATGCCGGCCCGGTTGTAGTCGAGCAGCGAGTGCGAGGCGCCGTGGATGCGGCCGGTCGCGCCACCGATGTGGGTGGACTTGCCGGTGTCCTCCTCCATGTGGGCGCGCTCGATCTCCACGCGGAAGATCTCGCCGTCCTCCAGCTGGACGTCCAGGTAGCCGTTGAAGGCGATCGGCTCGTCGTACTGGGAGGTCTGGAAGTTCTTCGGCATGTCCGGATAGAAGTAGTTCTTCCGGGCGAAGCGGCACCACTCGGCGATCTCGCAGTTCAGCGCGAGGCCGATCTTGATGGCCGACTCGACGCCGACGGCGTTGACGACCGGCAGGGCGCCGGGCAGGCCGAGGCAGGTCGGGCAGGTCTGGGCGTTGGCGTCCTGGCCGAGCTCGGTCGAGCAGCCGCAGAACATCTTCGTCTTGGTGCCCAGCTCGACATGGACCTCCAGGCCCATGACGGGGTCGTACTCGGCGAGCGCCGCCTCGTACGACAGCAGTTCAGTGACAGTCACGGTGGAACTTCCCTCTCAGCCCATCAGGACGTCGTCGTCGCCGAGACGCTTCAGCTCGCGGTACAGGATCGCGAGGCCGGTGACGATCGCGGCGGCGGACACGACGGCGTCGATCAGCTGCAGCGTGTCGTGCTCGGTGCGGGCCTTCTTGACCTGCTTCAGCACGCTCACGGCGCCGAAGGCGGTGGTGCCCATGGACAGGTACGTGCCGGTCCTGGACTTCTTGAAGCCCTTGGCCTTCTGCAGTGCACTCACAGCGACGGAGCCTCCTCAAGCAGCGGGTGACCCCACTTTTCCACGAAGGCGGCCTCGACGGCGGCACCGACCTTGTAGAGACGGTCGTCCTTCATGGCGGGGGCGATGATCTGCAGGCCGACCGGCAGACCGTCCTCCGGCGCCAGGCCGCAGGGCAGCGACATGGCGGAGTTGCCGGCCAGGTTGGTCGGGATGGTGCACAGGTCCGCGAGGTACATCGCCATCGGGTCGTCGGCGCGCTCGCCGATCGGGAAGGCGGTGGTCGGCGTCGTCGGGGAGACGATCACGTCGACCTGCTCGAAGGCCTTCTCGAACTCGCGGCTGATGAGGGTGCGGACCTTCTGGGCCGAGCCGAACCACGCGTCGTAGTAGCCCGAGCTCAGCGCGTACGTGCCGAGGATGATGCGGCGCTTGACCTCGGGGCCGAAACCGGCCTCGCGGGTGAGCGCGGTGACGTCCTCGGCGGACCGGGTGCCGTCGTCGCCGGTGCGCAGGCCGTAGCGCAGACCGTCGAAGCGGGCCAGGTTGGAGGAGCACTCGGACGGCGCGATCAGGTAGTACGCGGAGAGCGCGAGGTCGAAGGACGGGCAGTCCACCTCGACGATCTCGGCGCCGAGCGACTTCAGCAGCTCGACGGACTCGTCGAAGCGCTGCATCACGCCGGCCTGGTAGCCCTCGCCGCGGAACTGCTTGACGACGCCGACGCGCATCCCGGCCACCGAGCCGTTCCGGGCGGCCTCGACCACCGGCGGGACCGGCAGGTCGACGGAGGTGGAGTCGAGCGGGTCGTGCCCGGCGATCGTCTCGTGCAGCAGGGCCGCGTCGAGCACCGTACGGGCGCAGGGGCCGCCCTGGTCCAGCGAGGAGGAGAAGGCCACCATGCCGTAGCGGGAGACCGCGCCGTAGGTCGGCTTGACGCCGACGGTGCCGGTGACGGCGGCGGGCTGGCGGATCGAGCCGCCGGTGTCCGTGCCGATGGCGAGCGGGGCCTGGTACGCGGCGAGCGCGGCCGAGGAGCCGCCGCCGGAGCCGCCCGGGATGCGGGTGAGGTCCCACGGGTTGCCGGTCGGGCCGTAGGCGCTGTTCTCGGTGGAGGAGCCCATGGCGAACTCGTCCATGTTGGTCTTGCCCAGGATGACCACGTCGGCGGCCTTGAGCTTCTTGACCAGGGTCGCGTCGTACGGCGGGATCCAGCCCTCGAGCATCTTCGAGCCGACCGTCGTGGGCACGCCCTGGGTCGTGAAGATGTCCTTGAGCGCCAGCGGCACACCGGCCAGCGGGCCGAGCTTCTCGCCCCGGGCGCGCTTCTCGTCCACGGCGCGGGCCTGGGCGAGGGCGCCCTCGCGGTCGACGTGCAGGAAGGCGTGGACCTTCTCGTCGACGGCCTCGATGCGCGCGAGGTGGGCCTCGGCGACCTGGACGGCGGTGAGCTCGCCGGAGGCGATCTTCGCCGCGATCTCGGCGGCGGTGAGCTTGATGATGGTGCTGTTGTCCGTCATGACGTTCTTAGTCCTCCCCCAGGATCTGCGGCACCTTGAAACGCTGCTGCTCCTGGGCCGGGGCGCCGGAGAGCGCCTGCTCGGGGGTGAGCGACGGACGGACCTCGTCCGCGCGCATGACATTGGTCAGCGGCAGCGGGTGGGAGGTCGGCGGTACGTCTTGGTCGGCGACCTCGGAGACGCGGGCGACCGCGCCGATGATGTCGTCGAGCTGTCCGGCGAAGTGGTCGAGTTCTTCGCTCTTGAGCTCCAGACGCGCCAGCCGTGCGAGGTGTGCGACCTCCTCGCGCGTGATGCCAGGCATGCGGATCCTCACGGGGTGAGTTTGATGGTGTTGGCCCAATCCTATGGGGCCCGCACCGCTGCCCGTGAAACGGTTTGCCCCGCGGACCGTCGGCGGCGGGGCTTCGCGGCTACTGGACGACGTGTCCGGAGGGGTGCTCGACGTCCACGATCGCCGCGCTCGCCGCGATCTCCGAGGGGCGGCGCCAGCCGTGCTCCCCCCGGGCGCGCAGCCAGGCGGTGGTCTCGGCGGGCGGCATGGCGGCGGCCACCAGCCAGCCCTGGACGGCGTCGCAGCCCAGGTCGCGCAGGCGCTCCCAGGTCTCGTCGTCCTCGACGCCCTCGGCGACCACGAGGAGGCCGAGGGAGTGGGCGAGGTCGACGGTGCAGCGGACGATCTCGGCGTCCTCGGTGTCGACGGCGAGCCGGGCGACGAAGGAGCGGTCGATCTTCAGTTCGCTCACCGGGAGGCGGCGCAGGTGCACCAGGGAGGAGTAGCCGGTGCCGAAGTCGTCGAGCGACATCTTGACGCCGTGGCCGGTGAGGCCGGCCATGGTGTCGGCGGCCCGCTGCGGGTCCTCCAGGAGGACGTGCTCCGTTATCTCCAGCTGGAGCGCGCCGGCCGGGACGCCGTGCCGGGCGAGCCGGGCGGCGACGGCGCCGGCGAAGCCGGGGGTGTGGACGTCGCGCGGCGAGACGTTGACGGCGACGGGCACGTTGAGGCCCTGGGCGCGCCAGCGGGCCACCTGGGCGAGAGCGGTCTCCAGGACGTACTCGGTCAGGTGGGGCATCAGGCCGGAGGACTCGGCGATGGCGATGAACTCGTCCGGCGGGACCTTGCCGCGCTCCGGGTGGACCCAGCGGACCAGGGCCTCCAGGCCGGCGACCTGGCCGTCGAAGCGGACCTTGGGCTGGTAGTGCAGCTCGACCTCGCCGGCGTCGAGGGCGCGGCGCAGGTCGCCGAGGAGTCCGAGCCGGTCGGGGGTGTTGGAGTCGCGCTTGGACTCGTACACCTCGACGCCGGTGCGGTCCCGCTTGGCCTGGTACATCGCCACGTCGGCGCGGCGCAGCAGGCCCTCGGCGTCGAGGGCGTGCTCGGGGAAGACGGCGACGCCGGCGCTGGCCTCCAGGACGAGGGTGAGCCCGTCCAGGTCGAGCGGCGAGGACAGCTCGGCGACGAGGTGGCGGGCGACCCGCTGGGCGCTGGTGGTGGAGTCGGCGGTGGGGAGCAGCACGGCGAACTCGTCGCCGCCGAGCCGGGCGGCCTCGGCGCCGCGGGGCAGGGCGAGCCGCAGCCGTTCGGCGATCTGGAGCAGCAGCCGGTCGCCGGCGAGGTGCCCGAGGGTGTCGTTGACCGAGCGGAAGCGGTCGAGGTCGATCAGTACGAGGGCGGAGCGGAGGCCTTCGCCCTCGGCCTCCTCCAGTGCGGTCCAGGTGCGCTCCAGGAGCCACTGGCGGTTGGGCAGTCCGGTGAGCGGGTCGCGCAGCTGCTCCTCGGCGCGGGCGCGGGCGATCCACAGGGTGGAGTCGAGGGCGATGAGGGGGACCGCGAAGAGCGGCAGCAGCGGCGGCCGGGAGGCGGCGACGACGCAGATCAGCGGGGCGATGGCGAGCAGCGCGACGGCGACCAGGCCCTGGCGGAGCAGGGCGCTGCGGGCGGCCGTGGGCAGTCCGCCGCCCTGGGGCGCGAGCGCATACCACAGCAGCATCCGGGTCGCCACGAGATAGGCGACGGCGGCGAGCGCCACTTCCGGTACGGCCCCGATCCCCCAGTCGAGGGGCTGCCAGGGCCGCGCGACGGTGGGGGCGGACCCGAAGGTGGCGAGGACGAGGGCGGCGGCGCCGGTGCCGATGACGTCGACCGCGCCGTGCAGCAGGCCCTGGCGCCAGCGGTGCCGGCGGGCGGCGGCGACGAGCACGACGACGGCGAGCGAGACCAGACAGGCCGGCACCCAGCCGTAGAGGAGCAGGACGGCCAGGGTGAGGGCGGCGCCGGAACCGGTGCCGCCCCACCAGCGGTCGCGGCCGAGCGCGACCAGATGGCCGACGATGAGGCCGGTGAGGACGGCGAGCGACCAGCCGGGGGCGCCGCCGGGGAAGAGGGCCTGGCCGGTGCTCAGCGCGTGGTAGAGCCCGGCGGTGAGTGCGACGGCGGCGATGCCCAGCAGGGCTCCGGGGAGCCCTGAGGTGATGCCCACGAAGGCCGCTCGGCCCTGGGGCCGTGCGACCGGGGCGGCGCTCTCGGTCGGTTTCATTCCCGTCCCTCTCAAGGGGGTAGTGCGCGTCCTGCTCCCGCACACGCCGGCAGGGTCCCTCGCGCGGCCGTGCGCGGCGGACGCACGGTCACCACACTAGGCCGCCGAAGGCCGCTACGGGCAGCGCTCTCCATGTCTTGCCCGAATGCGACCCGGCCACCCGTAACGATCTGGTATGCGCCGAACGGGTGAGCTTTCAGGGCCCGTCGGCGCTTCGGGCGGCCGCCCCGGCCGCCGCCCGTCCTGCCCTCCCGCCGACGGCCCGCCGGCTACTCCGGGACGGGCAGCGCGGCCTCCTGAGCGGCTTCGGGACCTTGTTCGAGCAGCACGACGAACCCGTCCTCGTCGAGAACCGGAACCTTCAGCTGCATCGCCTTGTCGTACTTGGATCCCGGGTTGTCACCGACGACCACGAAGGCCGTCTTCTTCGAAACGGAACCCGTCACCTTCGCTCCTTGGGCCTGGAGCGATTCTTTTGCGCCATCCCTGGTGTAGTTCTGCAGGGTGCCGGTGACGACCACGGTCAGCCCGTCGAGCGGCCGCGGCCCCTGCTCCTCGCCGGCGCCCTCGTCCTCGAAGCTCACCCCGGCCGCGCGCCACTTGCGCACGATCTCGCGGTGCCACTCCTCGGCGAACCACTGCTTCACCGCGGCGGCGATGATCCCGCCCACGCCGTCGACCGCGGCGAGCTCCTCCTCCGTCGCCTGCTCGATCCGCTCCAGGGAGCGGAACTCGCGGGCCAGCGCCTCGGCCGCCACCGGACCGACGTGACGGATCGACAGGCCGTTGATGAACCGGGCCAGCGGCCGGGTCTTGGCCGCCTCGATGTTCGCCAGCATGGCCAGGGCGTTCTTCTTCGGCTCGCCCTTCTGGTTGGCGAAGACGGAGGCGATCTTCTCCTCGCCGGTCTTCGGGTCGCGCTTCGGCAGCCCGCTGTCCGGGTCGAGGACGTACGCCCTGATCGGCAGCAGCTGCTCGATCGTCAGGTCGAACAGATCGCCCTCGTCGAGGATCGGCGGCTCGGCCGGTTCGAGCGGACGGGTGAGCGCCGCCGCCGCGACCATGCCGAAGTTCTCGATGTCGAGGCACTGGCGGCCGGCCAGGAAGAACAGCCGCTCGCGCAGCTGGGCGGGGCACGACTGCGCGTTGGGGCAGCGCAGGTCGATGTCGCCCTCCTTCATCGGCTTCAGCGGCGTGCCGCACTCGGGGCACTCGGCCGGCATCACGAACTCGCGCTCGGTGCCGTCCCGCAGGTCCGCGACCGGGCCGAGGATCTCCGGGATGACGTCACCGGCCTTGCGCAGCACCACGGTGTCGCCGATCAGCACGCCCTTGGCCTTCACCACGTCCTGGTTGTGCAGGGTGGCGAACTCGACCTCGGAGCCGGCCACCGTCACCGGCTCCACCTGCGCGTACGGCGTGACGCGGCCGGTGCGGCCGACGCCGACCTTGATGTCGACCAGCTTGGTGTTGACCTCCTCCGGCGCGTACTTCCACGCGATGGCCCAGCGCGGGGCGCGGGCCGTGGAGCCGAGCCGGCCCTGGAGCGGGATCTCGTCGAGCTTGACGACGACACCGTCGATCTCGTGCTCGACGGAGTGCCGGTTCTCGCCGAAGTACGCGATGAACTCGCGGACCCCGCCGAGCGAGTCGACCACCTTGTTGTGCCGGGCGGTGGGCAGGCCCCACTCGTGCAGCAGCTCGTACGCGTCCGAGAGGCGGGCGATCTCCAGGCCGTCCCGGGCGCCGATCCCGTGCACCACCATGTGCAGCGGCCGGGTCGCCGTCACCTTGGGGTCCTTCTGCCGCAGCGAGCCCGCCGCCGCGTTGCGCGGATTGGCGAAGGGCTTGTCGCCGGCCTCGACCAGGCGCGCGTTCAGCCCCTCGAACGCCTCCATCGGGAAGTAGACCTCGCCGCGGATCTCCACCAGGTCCGGGACGCGCTCGCCGCGCAGCCGGTCGGGGATGTCCGCGATCGTCCGCACGTTCGGCGTGATGTCCTCGCCGGTGCGGCCGTCGCCGCGGGTCGCCGCGCGGGTCAGCCGCCCCTTCTCGTACGTGAGGTTCACGGCCAGGCCGTCGACCTTCAGCTCGCACAGGAAGTGGTAGTCGCCCGTGCCGACGTCCTTGGCGATCCGCTCGGCCCAGGCGGCCAGCTCCTCGTCGTCGAACGCGTTGTCCAGCGACAGCATCCGCTCCCGGTGCTGCACGGACGCGAAGTCCGTCTCGTACGACCCGGCGACCTTCTGGGTCGGCGAGTCGGGCGTGCGCAGCTCCGGATACTGCTCCTCCAGCGCCTCCAGGGCGCGCAGGAGCTTGTCGAACTCCGCGTCGCTGATGACCGGCTGGTCCTTCACGTAGTACCGGAAGCGGTGCTCCTCGACCTGCTCCGCCAGCTCGGCGTGCTTCTCCCGCGCCTCGGCGGGGGCCCCCTGTTCGACTGCCACCTTCGTCCGTCCTCCCGTGCTTACGACCCCGGTCACTCTGGGTTGTCCGCGAGCGATCTCGCCGCCCGGACGCAGTGCGCGAGCGCCTTGCGGGCGTATGCCGGCGTGGCACCCGCGAGACCGCAGGCCGGGGTGACCACCACGGACTCGGCGAGAGTCCCCGGATTCAGCCCCAGCCTGCGCCACAGCGTCCTGACACCCATGACGCTACCGCCCGGGTCTGACAATGCCCCCGACGCCGGGTCGGTGGACGGCACCACACCGGCGAAGAGCTTGGTCCCGGCCTCCACCGCCTCCCCGATCGGCTCCTCGTCACGCTCGGTGAGGAGCGAGAAGTCGAACGACACGCCCGCCGCCCCGGCCCGCCGCAGCAGCGCGAACGGCACCCCCGGCGCGCACGAGTGCACGACGACGGGTCCGTCGTGGACGCCGATCACGTCCCGCAGCGCCGCCTCCACGACCTGCCGGTCGACGGCCCGGTGGGTGCGGTAGCCGCTGGCGGTACGGACCTGGCCGAGGAGCACGGCGGTCAGCGAGGGCTCGTCGAGCTGCAGCACGACCCTGGCCCCGGGCACCCGCTTGCGCACGTCGGCCAGGTGCCCGCGCAGCCCCTCCGCGAGCGACGCGGCCAGGTCCCGGCAGGCCCCGGCATCCGACAGCGCGGCCTCTCCGCCGTGCAGTTCGAGCGCCGCGGCGAGCGTCCACGGCCCGACCGCCTGCACCTTGAGCGCGCCCTCGTACCCCTGTGTGAACTCCTCCAGGGCGTCCAGGTCCTCGCCCAGCCAGGAGCGGGCCCGCCGGGTGTCCCGCCCGGGCCGGTCGCTGATCCGCCACCCGCTCGGCTCCACGTGCGCGTACAGCTCCGCGAGCAGCCCCGTGGTCCGCCCGATCATGTCGGCGCCGGGCCCGCGGGCGGGCAGCTCGGCGAGGAACGGGAAGTCCTCGAAGGACCCGGTGACGGTCTTGGCGGCTTCGCGGGCGTCGGTGCCGGGGAGGGAGCCGACGCCGGTGGCGGCGGCCCAGGGGAAATCGTTCTTCTCGCTCACCCGGGAAGCGTACGTGCCGTGCGCTCCAGGGTCGCGCGGGTGGAGACGGTGACCGGGTGGTCGGGGCCGAGGACACGGGTGCGGGCGTCGAGGACGGCGGTGAGCTCGGGGACGGCGGAGGCGGGGTCGAGGACGGTGGCGAGGTTGAAGCGGGCGGTCAGGGTGTTGGGATGGTCGGGCCCGACCAGCCGGAGCCGGGCCTCGGCGACGGCCTCGAACTCGGGGCGCGCCGCGTCGGGGTCACCGGCGTTCCGCAGCAGACAGGCCCGGTTCTCCCGGCTGGTGAGGGTGTCGGGGTGCTCCGGGCCATGAACCCTCGTCTCCGCTTCGAGGACGGCCTCCAGCTCGGCGAGGGCCTCCCGCGTCCGGCCGAGGACGGCGAGGCTCATCGCGAGGTTGTGGCGGGTTTGCAAGGTCTGCTCGTGGTCAGGGCCGAGCACGAGCAGCCGGGACCGGAGGACCTCGGCGTTCTCCGCGCGGGCGGCTTCGAAGTCGCCGCACAGCGAGCGGGCGATGGCCCGCTCGTGACGCACCTGGAGGGTGAAGGGTTCGTCCGGTCCGAGCTCACGCGCGCACTCGTCGGCCAGCGGGTCGAGCACCGCGAGGGCGGGCCCGCCGCCACTGAGGGACAGCAGGTTCCGCCCGTGCTGGAGACGGGCCTCCCGAGTGACGGGGTGACTTTCCGTCAGATCGAGCGCGACACCGTCCCGTACGGCGTGCCCGGCGCCGGCCGCGCCCCTGACCAGCCCCTGGACGGCGAGCGACCGCACGGCCAGGACTGCCGCCTCCCAGACCTCCGCCGGGGTGCCGGGCCCGAGCCCGTCCAGCAGGTGCGGCACGAGCAGGGGCCACAGCGCCCCGCGCTTCTCCGGCGCCTCGATCTCCCGCGCCAGCGCCGCCGACAACGCCTCCCGCTCGCCCCGGTACGCGTCCCGCACCAGCGGATGCACCGTCACCACCGGCTCTCCGTCCATCCGCAGAGCGGCGAGCCCCAGCCGGTCCAGTGCCTGCAGGCAGGCCCACAGCTCCCCCGGCGGAATCGCGATCCGTTCCGGGGCGAACACCCGCAGCGGTACGGGCGCGTCGGCGAAGCCGGCGAGGAGGCGGAGGACGTCCTCCGCGCGGACGTGGCCGCGGTCGTGGAGGAGCCGGAGGGACATGGCCCAGATCCGGGCGAGGGTGCCGTCGCGGTCGACGGCGAGGTCTCCCGTACCGAGGGCGGTGAGATAGGCGCCGTACGTGGCGGGCTCGTCGGCTGCCCGCAGGAACGCGGGGCGTTCGGCGACCGAGGCCAGGTAGCGCCCGGCGCTGTCCAGGGCGAGCGGCAGCCCTCCGAGGCGTACGGAGAGCAGCTCGGCGTCCGTCTCGGGCCCGGCCGCCTCCCCCGCCCGGTCGACGAGGGCACGGGCGCCCTCGTCGACCGGCAGCGCGCCGAGCGGATGGAGTACGGGGCCGGTGCCCCAGGCGGCGGGGTCGCCGTCGCGGGTGGTGACGAGGACGAGGCCGGCCGCACCGTCGGGCGCGCGGACCCAGCCCGTACCGGCGGCGAGGGAGCCGGGCCCGTCGAGCAGTCCGAGGTCATCGGCGTTGTCGAGGACGAGGAGCCAGGGGCCGGGCAGGGCGGCGAGCCGTTCCCACAGGAGGTCGGCGGTCTGGCCGCTCGCCAGTTCGTCCTCGCGGACGCCGACCCGGCGGGCCACCGCGCGCAGCCCGCCCGCGAGCCGTCCGGCGTCCTGGGCGGCCACCCACCACACGGGCGCGCCGCCGCGCGCGAGGACGTCGGCGACCTCCAGGGCGAGGCTGGTCTTGCCGACGCCGCCGAGCCCGTACAGCACGTGCGTGCCGGAGGCGGCGCGCAGCCGGCCCAGCAGCTCCCCGCGGCCCCGCAGCGGGGTGCCGCGCCGCCCGAAGGGCGGGGCGACGGTCACCTCGTCGGCGGGCGGCGGGGCCTGGTGCACGACGAGGTGCTCGATGTGCCCGGCCTGGACGACAGTCCCCTGCGTCCCGCCCGATACGACGTTCCTGCCCTCCGCCCCCGTCATCCGCGTCAGCGCCCCGGGCGCACGGTCAGGTCGTTGACCTCGGCGTCACGCGGCAGGTCGATCGCCATGACGATGGTCGTCGCCACCGACTCCGGGTCGATCCAGCGCTCGGGGTCGTACTCCTTGCCCTCCTGCTGGTGCACCTTCGCCTGCATGGGGCTGGCCGTCCGCCCCGGGTACACCGACGTCACCCGCACCCCGTTGGTGTGCTCCTCGTGCCGCAGCGAGTCGGCGAGCGCCTTCAGCCCGTGCTTGGAGGCGGCGTACGCGCCCCACTCGGCGTGCGCGTTGAGCCCGGCGCCGGAGTTCACGAACAGCACATGGCCCTTGGAGACCCGCAGCAGCGGCAGGAAGTGCCGGGTCAGCTCGGCCGGCGCGACCAGGTTGACATTGAGCTGGTGGTGCCAGGTCTTCGGCGTCAGCTCCCCGACCGGCCCTAGGTCGACGACTCCCGCGATGTGCAGCAGCGTGTCCACCCGCTCCGGCAGCGTCTGGTGCGAGAACGCCCACGACAGCCGGTCGGGATCCGCCAGGTCCCCCACCAGCGTCCGCGCCCCGGGGAACTCGCCCGCCAGCTCCTTCGCCCGCGCCGCGTTCCGCGCGTGCAGCACGAGCTCGTCCCCGCGCGCGTGCAGCCGCCGCGCGACGGCGGCGCCGATGCCGGAGCCGGCTCCGGTGATCACATGTGTAGCCATGGCCCCCATGCTCGCATCATCGACGGGACTCGCATCAGCCGCGGGAGGAGACCGTCTCCTCCAGGTACGCCAGCGCCGCCGCCCCGTCCTCGGCGAAGAACACGAGGTCGGTCAGCGGTATCGGGAGGAAGCCCTCCTCCTCCATGCGCCGGAACTGGGTCTTGAGGCCGTCGTAGAAGCCGGCCGTGTTGAGGAGGACGACGGGCTTGGTGTGCTTGCCGTGCTTCTTCAGTTCCAGGATCTCGGTGGCCTCGTCGAGGGTGCCGGTGCCGCCGACCATGACGACGATCGCGTCGGACTTGGCGAGGAGCAGCGCCTTCCGCTCGGCGAGGTCCTTGGCGACGACCATCTGGTCGGCTACCGGGCGGGCCTTCGCCGCGAGGAAGTCGACGGAGACGCCGACCAGACGGCCGCCGGCCTCTTCCACGCCGTCCGCGACGACCTTCATCAGGCCCGTGTCGGAGCCGCCCCAGACCAGGGTGTGGCCCGCCTTGCCGAGGCGCTTGGCGAAGTCGCGGGCGGGCACGGTGTAGCGGTCGTCGAGGTCGGCGGCGGAGAGGAAGACGCAGATATTCATGGGCTCCACCGTAGGTGCTCGCACTGACAGCGGAACTTCTCCGGGAAGTTCCGCGCGCGAGCGATGAGTTCCGGGCGCTGCGCCGGTCTGCACTGCCATGGACGAGGTGAGGACCACGCCGTGCCGGGCCAGGGGCCTGGTCAGGGCGCAGGACGGGACGCGGATCGCGTACGAGCGGTACGGGGACGGGGACGTGGGCGGGCCGCCGCTGATCCTGGTGGGCGGGGCGGACGGGGGCCAGTCCGTGCTCGCCGGGCTGCTGGCGCGCCGGTTCCCGGTGGTGGCGTACGAGCGGCGCTCCGGGCCCGGGGCCGGCGAGGTGGAGCGGGAGATCGCCGATCTGGCGGCGCTCGTCGACGCGGTGGGCGCGGGCGCGGTGGGTACGGCGGCGGTGCACGGCACGGCGTCGGGCGGGGCGCTCGCCCTGGCCGCGGCGGCGGCCGGGGTGCCGGTCGGGCCGGTGTCGGTGTACGAGCCGTCGTACCGCGCCGGGGCGGCCGTACAGCTGGGCCGGGTGCCCGCGCGCGTCCTCGTGGTCGACGGCGGCGCGAGCCCGTCGTGGACGCGGCGGGCGGCCCGTACGGTCGCGGCGGCCGTCCCGCGCGGCCGGCACCGCACGCTGACCGGTCAGACGCACGAGGTGTCCCCGCACGTGCTCGCGCCGGTCCTGGCCGACTTCTACGCGGAGGAGCCGACGGGCGGCTGACCGGGCGTCAGGCCTGCGCGGCCGGTTCGGCCGTGCGCCGCACGGTCGTCGCGATCGTCGCCGAGCCGACGACCCGCGTGCCGTCGTAGAGCACGATGGCCTGGCCGGGGGCCACGCCCCGGACCGGCGCGTCGAAGGTGACGGACAGCTCGCCGTCCGTCATCGCCGCGCTGACCGGGGTCTCGTCGCCGTGGGCGCGGAGCTGGGCCGTGTAGCGGCCGGGGCCCTCGGGGGCGGTGCCGCACCAGCGGGGCTTGATGGCGGTGAGGGCGGTGACGTCGAGCGCCTCGGCGGGGCCGACGGTGACGGTGTTGTTCACCGGCGAGATGTCGAGGACGTAGCGCGGCTTGCCGTCCGGCGCCGGGTGCCCGATGCGCAGGCCCTTGCGCTGGCCGATGGTGAAGCCGTAGGCGCCGGTGTGGCTGCCCACCTTCGTGCCGGACTCGTCGACGATGTCGCCCTCCGCCGTACCCAGGTGCTTGGCGAGGAAGCCCTGGGTGTCGCCGTCCGCGATGAAGCAGATGTCGTGGCTGTCGGGCTTCTTGGCGACGGCGAGGCCGCGCCGCTCCGCCTCGGCCCGGATCTCGTCCTTGGTGGTGACGGTGTCGCCGAGCGGGAACATGGCGTGGGCGAGCTGCTTCTCGTCGAGCACTCCGAGCACGTACGACTGGTCCTTGGCCATGTCGGAGGCCCGGTGCAGCTCGCGGGTGCCGTCCTCGCGCAGCACGACGGTGGCGTAGTGGCCGGTGCAGACGGCGTCGAAGCCGAGGGCGAGCGCCTTGTCGAGGAGCGCGGCGAACTTGATCTTCTCGTTGCAGCGCAGGCACGGGTTGGGCGTGCGGCCCGCCTCGTACTCGGCGACGAAGTCGTCGACGACGTCCTCGCGGAACCGCTCGGCCAGGTCCCACACGTAGAACGGGATGCCGATGACGTCGGCGGCCCGCCGGGCGTCGCGCGAGTCCTCGATGGTGCAGCAGCCCCGCGCTCCGGTACGGAAGGACTGCGGGTTGGCGGAGAGGGCCAGGTGCACGCCGGTGACGTCGTGGCCCGCCTCGGCGGCACGGGCGGCGGCGACGGCGGAGTCCACTCCGCCCGACATGGCGGCGAGGACCCGGAGGGGGCGGTCGAGGGGGCGCTGCGGCGGGGTCTGAGTCATAGCCCTACCAGGGTACGGGGCCCGTGGGGGTACGGGCCGGGGAACCGTGGTCGTGGGAGTGAGCGTTCTCGATCACATGGGGAACCAGGGGCAGGGCAAGGGCGGGGCCGGGAGCAAGGGCGGCGGGAAAGCGCCCGCGAAGAAGAGCGCGGCCGGGAGCAGGGGCGGGGCCGGGGGCAGCAGCGGGAAGAAGGCGCCTGCCAAGAAGGGCGGGCCCGGGCGGCGGGCCTTCCTGCTCGGCGGCACGGTCGCCGTCGTCGGCACGGTCGCGCTCGCCCGCGACGAGCTGGCGCGCCTCTACTGGCGGCTGCCCGGCGTCGAGCGCAAGCGGGTCGAGGGCGTGCTCGACCACAAGGGCGCCGAGTGGACGGCGGCGTCCCGCTACAACTGGCGGCGCGCCGACCGCCCCGACGACTACGTGATCGACCGGGTCGTGATCCATGTCGTCCAGGGCAGCTACGCCTCCGCCCTGCGGGTCTTCAAGGACCCGGGGCACGGAGCCGCCGCGCACTACGTGGTCCGCAGGGACGGGCACATCGCGCAGATGATCCGGGAGCTCGACGTGGCCTTCCACGCCGGGAACCGGGACATGAACGAGCGCAGCATCGGCATCGAGCACGAGGGCTTCGTCGACCGGCCGCAGGACTTCACGCCGGCGATGTACGCGGCGTCGGCGCGGCTCACGGCGGACATCTGCGCGCGGTACGGGATACCCGTGGACCGGGAGCACATCATCGGGCACGTGGAGGTGCCGGGCACCGACCACACGGACCCGGGGCCGCACTGGGACTGGCCCCGGTACATGGCGCTCGTGAGACGGGAACGGTCCGGGCTCAGCTGAGGCCGGCGGTCCGCGCCCGCTCCACCGCCGGGCCGATCGCCTCGGCGACGGCCGCCACGTCCTCCTTGGTGGAGGTGTGGCCGAGGCTGAAGCGCAGCGTGCCGCGGGCCAGGTCCGGGTCGGCGCCGGTGGCGAGCAGCACGTGGCTGGGCTGGGCGATGCCGGCGGTGCAGGCGGAGCCGGTGGAGCACTCGATGCCGGCGGCGTCGAGGAGCAGCAGCAGCGAGTCGCCCTCGCAGCCGGGGAAGCTGAAGTGCGCGTTGGCGGGGAGCCGGTCGACCGGGTCGCCGCCGAGGATCGCGTCGGGGACGGCGGTGCGGACGGCGGTGACGAGTTCGTCGCGCAGCGCGCCGACCGTGCGGGCGAACTCCTCGCGGCCCTCGTCCGCGAGCCGGCCCGCGACGGCGAACGCGGCGACGGCGGGCACGTCGAGGGTGCCGGAGCGGACGTGGCGCTCCTGGCCGCCGCCGTGCAGGACGGGGACGGGGGTGTACTCGCGGCCGAGGAGCAGCGCGCCGATGCCGTACGGGCCGCCGATCTTGTGGCCGGAGACGGTCATCGCGGCGAGGCCGGAGTCGGCGAAGCCGACCGGGACCTGGCCGAACGCCTGGACGGCGTCGGCGTGCAGCGGTACGCCGAACTCGGCGGCCACGTCCGCGAGTTCACGGACCGGCATGAGCGTGCCGATCTCGTTGTTCGCCCACATGACGGTGGCGAGGGCGACCGAGTCCGGGTCGCGGGCGATGGCCTCGCGCAGCGCGTCGGGGTGCACGCGGCCGTACGCGTCGACGGGCAGGTACTCGACGGTGGCGCCCTCGTGGGTGGCCAGCCAGTCGACGGCGTCGAGGACGGCGTGGTGCTCCACGGGGCTCGCGAGGACCCGGACGCGGCGCGGGTCGGCGGCCCGCCGGGCCCAGTACAGGCCCTTCACGGCGAGGTTGTCCGCCTCGGTGCCGCCCGAGGTGAACACGACCTCGCTGGGCCGCGCGCCGAGCGCGCCCGCGAGCGTCTCGCGGGCCTCCTCGACGGTCCGCCGGGCGCGCCGGCCGGCGGCGTGCAGCGAGGAGGCGTTGCCCGTGACGGCGAGCTGGGCGGTCATCGCCTCGATCGCCTCGGGCAGCATGGGCGTGGTCGCGGCGTGGTCGAGGTAAGCCATGGTGGCAACGATTCTACGAGGCGGGCCGCGGGCGGCGAGCGCCTGGCCGGTTTAGGCCGGCCTCCCCCTCCCCCCGTCAGGGATAGTGCTGTCGCGCGTAGGAGATCAGCGAGGAAAGGGCCGGTCCGCCTCCCGCCTCGTTGTCCCCGCTCGTGTCGTTGCCGGGGCGCTGGGGGCTCGTGCTGTCGGTGCCGACGAGGCGGGGCCAGGGTTCCTCGCCCCACCAGCCCCAGTACGGTCCGCCGGAGTGGCCGGGCGAGGTGTCCATGAAGTGGCCGAGTACGTACCCCTCCTGGCCGCTCGCGGAGTGGGACTGGACCGAGGTGATCGCGCCCGGCGAGAAGAAGGCGGGGCGCTGGCTGCCGGAGAGGTCGCCGGGGTAGCCGATCTGCTGCCAGTAGCTGCCGTCGTTCCAGGACTGGGCGTAGGTGCGGTAGCCGACGTAGCCGGTCAGGTCCCCGATGGGGCTGTCCAGGACGATCACGACGTAGTCGAACGCGGTCTCCTGGTCGCTCAGACCGTCCGAGGCGTCGGCCTTCTGCCAGTAGATGACCCGCTCGCCCCAGGCGGCGCCGAACGGCTCGGCGCCGTTGTAGTAGGCGGGGGTGAACTTGACCCAGCCCGCGCCGGAGTCGGTCCACTGCATGCAGTGGGAGCCGGTGACCATGAGGCGGCGGCCGATCATCGTGCCCGTGCAGGAGCCGCCGGCGGTGTCCACGCGTCCGGCCGTGCACCACGGGAACGAGGTGTCGCGGAAGAGGTAGCGGGTGTCCGGCGCGAACACCGAGTTGGGGATGTCGTTGTCCTCGCGGATCTCCTGCGGCCGGGGCTGTTCCACCAGTTCCGGCTTGTAGCTGAGGGGCAGGTGGGCCGGGTGGTGGCCCGCGCTCGACCCGGCGCTCGCCGGCCGGGTGTCCCGCGGGACCGGTTCGGCGATGAGCGGCGGCGGCTCCGACAGCCGGCCCAGGGACCGGGGTGAGGTCTGCACCACCAGGGTGCCGTTCTTCAGGCGCGTGGTGAGGGAGACCTCGTCCCCGTCGGCGGGCCAGCTCCGGTGCAGTTCGACGAGCGGGGCGGCCGGGAACTCCTCGGTCGCGCTCCGGCCGGTCCGGGCCTGCGCCCGGTCCGCCGGGAGCGGCGGCGGGGGCTCCTTCTCGTCGTCGTGCTGCGGTTCCTCGTCGGGCATCGCGGCCTCCTCCGGCGGGTGCGGATGTGCCGCGGTCGTCGGCACCGGAGGCATGCCTTCCCCGTACGGCGCGCGCGGCACGGGCGTGTGGTGCCGTTGCCGCAGTACATCCACCGCACCGGGTGAGCGTCCCGGCCCGTCCGTCAGCCGCGCGGGGCCCGCGCCAGCTGCCTCGACTGGGCCACCAGCCGGTCCGCGGAGTCCCAGACCTCGGCGTCCTCCTCCAGGAAGCCGCCCGCGAGGTTGCGGGTGGTGATGGAGACGCGCAGGGGGCCCGGGGCGGGGCGGCAGCGGATGTGGGTGGTGAGTTCGACGGTGGGGGTCCAGCCCTTGAGGCCGAGCTCGAAGGAGGTCGGCGGCAGGGCGTCGACCGTGAGCAGCAGGGACAGCGCGTCGGGCTCGCGGCCGTCCGCGAGGCCGAACCAGCCGCGCATCTCGCCCTTGCCGGACGGCGCGCCGACCGCCCAGCCGACCGTCGCCGGGTCGAGCCTGAGGTCGAGGCGGTCGGCGATGGCGGACGAGCCCGGGATCTGCGGGGTCGGGCCGTCGGAGGTGCCGAGGCACTGGTCGATCGGGGCGAAGGCGGGCGGCGCCGCGGAGGTGCGGACGTCGTCCGGGAGCGCGTCCAGGTCGCCGTAGGAGGCGAGCACGCGGATGCGCTCGACCTCGGTGCCGTCCTCCGCGTACTGGAAGAGGGACGCCTGGCCGGTGGAGAGCGTGCGGCCGGTGCGGACGGTCTCGGTGCGGATGACCGCCGGGCCCGGCACGGACGGCGTCAGGTAGTGCGCCGAGATCGTGAACGGGTCCGGGTGCGGCAGGTGGTCGCCGAGTGCGCGGCCGAGGAGCGCCAGGAGGTAGCCGCCGTTGACGGCGGCGATGATCGTCCAGCCGGCGGACAGCTCGGCGTCGTAGACGCCGGGCTCGCGGAGGGTGACTGCGGTGTCGCGGTCGAACTCGCTCGTCGTACCGCTCGTCGTGCCGCTCGTCGTCTCGATGCTGCTCGTGCTCATGGCTGAAACGGTACAGCGCTCAGCTACTAAGCGGTAGCTTTTTGGCTCTGGTTCGGGTTCTGATTCCCGTTCTCGGGCTCCTCCCGTGCGCTCGACCGCCGGTTCCAGGCGCGCGGCGCCCGCCAGTGGTAGCGCATGGCCAGGAGGCGCAGCAGGAACGCGGTGAGCACGGCCGCGCCGCTCGTGTACGCGTTGAGCACGTCGAAGCGGATGGCGAGCACCACGATCGTCGCGCCCACGATGGCCGGCACCGCGTACAGGTCGCGGTCCCAGCGGAGCAGCGACGGCACCTCGTTGGCCAGCACGTCGCGCAGCACACCGCCGCCGACGGCCGTGGCGAGGCCTAGCGCCGCGGAGGAGGTGAGGCCGAGCCCGTAGTCGTACGCCTTGGTCGTGCCGGTCACGCAGAACAGGCCCAGACCGGCCGCGTCGAAGACGTTGACGGCGGTCTGGGTGCGCTCGACCTCCGGGTGGAGGAAGAACACCAGCACGGTCGCGACCAGTGGCATCAGGAAGTAGCCGAGATCGGTGAAGGCGGCCGGGGGTACGGCGCCGATGATCAGGTCGCGGAAGAGGCCGCCGCCGAGGGCCGTGACCTCGGCCAGGACGGCGATGCCGAAGACGTCGAAGTTCTTGCGGACGGCGAGCAGGGCGCCGGAGATCGCGAAGACGAAGATGCCGACGAGGTCCAGGGCGTGTTGGACGGACGGGTTGAACAGATCGTGGAGCACCGCCCCATTGTCCTGGTTGTTCCGGTGCGGTCGCGCACGTGAGGCCCCTGCCGCGGCACGCGGCAGGGGCCTCACTCGTACTCACGCCTCGGGAGACTTCTCCGCCGGCTCCGCCGGGGCGGCGTCCTCCGGAGCGGTCTCGGGAGCGGTCTCGGGAGCAGCCTCGGGAGTCTCCGGCTCCGCCGGCTTCTTGGTGATCGTGACCTCCACCGACTCACGCGCCGCCGGCACCGTCACCCCCTCCGCGTTCTCCGGGTGGTGGCACGCCACGCGCTGGCCCGGGCGGAGCTCCAGGAGCGGGGGCTCCTGGGTCTTGCAGACCTCGGTCGCCTTCCAGCAGCGGGTGTGGAAGCGGCAGCCGGCCGGCGGGGCGATCGGGGACGGGACGTCACCGGTCAGCAGGATGCGGTCGTTCTTCTGGCCCCGGCGGCGCGGGTCCGGGATCGGGACCGCGGACATCAGCGCGCGGGTGTACGGGTGCATCGGCGACTCGTACAGGGACTTGCGGTCGGCGAGCTCGACGACCTTGCCCAGGTACATGACCGCGATGCGGTCGGAGACGTGCCGGATGACCGACAGGTCGTGCGCGATGATCACGTACGTGAGGCCCAGCTCCTCCTGGAGGTCGTCCAGGAGGTTGACGACCTGCGCCTGGATGGAGACGTCCAGGGCGGAGACGGGCTCGTCCGCGACCACGAGCTTCGGCTTGAGGGCGAGCGCGCGGGCGATGCCGATGCGCTGGCGCTGGCCGCCGGAGAACTCGTGCGGGTAGCGGTTGTAGTGCTCCGGGTTGAGGCCGACGAGCCCGAGCAGCCGCTGGACCTCCTTCTTCACACCGCCCTCGGGCACGACGCCCTGGAGGTGGAAGGGGGCCGAGATGATCGTGCCGACCGTGTGGCGCGGGTTCAGCGAGCCGTACGGGTCCTGGAAGATCATCTGGATGTCGCGGCGCAGCGGACGCATCTTCGCCACCCCGAGGTGGGAGATGTCCGTGCCCTCGAACTCGATCCGGCCGTCCGTCGGTTCGAGAAGCCGGGTGATCAGCCGGCCCATCGTCGACTTGCCGCAGCCGGACTCGCCGACGACGCCGAGGGTCTCACCGGGGTAGACCTCGAAGTCGATCCCGTCGACCGCCTTGACCGCGCCGGTCTGGCGCTGCAGCAGGCCCTTCCTGATGGGGAAGTGCTTCTGCAGGCCCGTCACCTTCAGCAGGGGTTCCATGTCACTCACGGCCTTGGTGTCGCTCACAGCTTCGGCGCAATCTCTTCGGTCCAGATCCGGGTCCGCTCCTCCTGCGACATGTGGCAGGCGGAGAAGTGCCGGCTACCGTCCTGGGACTCCGTCAGCTCGGGGCGTACGGTCCGGGTGATGCCGTCCTTGGGCACGTCCGCGTACGGGCAGCGCGGGTTGAAGGCGCAGCCGCTGGGGACGTTGATGAGGCTGGGCGGGTTGCCCTTGACCGGGATGAGCCGGTCGGTCTGCTCGCGGTCGATGCGCGGCATGGAGCCGAGCAGACCCCAGGTGTAGGGGTGCTTCGGCTCGTAGAAGACGTCCTCGGCCGTGCCGCGCTCCACGCACCGGCCGCCGTACATCACGAGGATGTCGTCGGCGATCTCGGCGACCACGCCGAGGTCGTGCGTGATGATGATGACCGCGGAGCCGAACTCCTTCTGCAGGTCCCGGATCAGGTCGAGGATCTGGGCCTGGACGGTGACGTCGAGCGCGGTGGTCGGCTCGTCCGCGATGAGCAGCTCGGGGTTGTTCACCAGCGCCATCGCGATCATCGCGCGCTGGCGCATGCCGCCGGAGAACTCGTGCGGGTAGTTGTCGAAGCGCTTGGCCGGCTCGGGGATGCCGACCCGGTCGAGGAGTTCGACCGCCCGCTTCTTCGCCGTCTTCTTGTCGACGTTGTGGTGGACGCGGTACGCCTCCACGATCTGGTTGCCGACCGTGTAGTACGGGTGCATCGCGGACAGCGGGTCCTGGAAGATCATCGCCATCTCGCGGCCGCGCATCCGGCGCACCTCGTCCGGGTTCGCGGAGAGCAGCTCGCGCCCGTTCAGCCAGATCTCGCCGGAGATCCGGGCCTTCTGCCGGCCGTACTGGCCGACGGTGTGCAGGCCCATGATGCCGAGCGAGGTGACCGACTTGCCGGAGCCGGACTCGCCGACGATGCCGAGGGTCTTGCCCTTCTCCAGCTGGAAGGTGAGGCCGTCGACGGACTTGACCAGGCCGTCGTCGGTCGGGAAGTGGATCTTCAGGTCGCGGACGTCGAGGAAGGCGTCCGACGGGGCGTTCCCGGCGGAGGCGACCGGCTCTCCCACGGCAGCGCCGGTCTTGGTGAGCTTGTCGGTCATGCGAGCCTCACTCGGGGGTCGATCACGGCGTACAGCAGGTCGACCACGAGGTTCGCGAGGACGACGCAGGCGGCGGTGATGAGGGTGACCGCCAGGATGATCGGCAGGTCGCGCTCGCTCACGCCCTTGATGGCGAGGCCGCCGAGCCCCTTGAGGTTGAACGCGGTCTCGGTGAGGATCGCGCCGCCGACGAGGGCGCCGAGGTCCATGCCGAAGATGGTCAGGATCGGGGTCATGGTGGAGCGCATGGCGTGCTTGCCGAGCACGACCGGCTCCGGGAGGCCCTTGGCACGGGCGGTACGGATGTAGTCCTCGCCCAGGACCTCGAGCATGGTGGCGCGGGTGAGCCGCGCGTACATCGCCGCGTACAGGAAGGCGAGCGTCACCCAGGGCAGCAGCAGGCCGGCGAACCAGCCGCCGACGGACTCGGTGATCGGCACGTACGTGGCGTCGAGCCAGCCCAGCTGGGTGCGGAAGACGAGCATCGCCAGCATGGCGGTGAAGAAGATGGGGAGCGAGACACCGGCGAGCGCCGTGATCATCGCGGCCCGGTCGATGATCGTGCCCCGCTTGAGCGCGGAGACGACACCGGTGGCCACACCCATGACCAGCCACAGCACGGCGGCGCCGATGACCATGGAGAGGGTCACGGGGAAGGCGTCGACCAGCATGGACGACACGTCCTGGTCGGTGCGGAACGAGTAGCCGAAGCACGGCGCCGCGCAGTGGATGCTGTCGCCGCCGCCGACGTAGTCGCGGCCGACGAAGATGCCCGAGACGAAGTGCCAGAACTGCACCAGGATCGGGTCACCGAGGCCCAGCTTCTGCCGGATGCCCTCGATGGAGGCCGGATCCGCCTGCTTGCCGACGAACATCGCGGCAGGATCGCTGCCGGTCATCTTGGGGATGAGGAAGAAGATGCTGAGCGTCACCAGGGTGACGACGAGCAGCATCACGACGACGGCGAAGAGCCGTCGGATTATGTATGCAAGCATGCGGTCGGCCGGTCGGCGGCTGCCGCCGAACGCCTTCCGGGCCGACGAGAACGCCGTGCTCGCGCACAACGCGG
>NZ_JBSGIW010000091.1:0-32355 GCF_053605265.1 Streptomyces sp. NPDC003943
GCAGGTCCGCGTCGGACGGCCGCGCCACCATGAAGCGGCTCACCTCGGCGACCGAGAACCCCGCGCTGCGCGCGCAGGTGATCAGGGCGAGGCGCCCCGCGCCCGGCGGCCCCGCAGGGCGTAGGCGGCCGTCGGTGAGGCGGCGGGCGGTGCGGGCTGCGTCGCGGGTGGCGGCGGGGCCGGGGTCGGAGGGGGTCGGGGGGGTCGATGGCGTCATTCGGTCGTCACCTCATGTTCTCGGGGTCATCGGAAAAGGCGCCGCCAGGTCTCCGGGCCCGGGTAGCCGTCGGCCGCGCCGCCGCGCCAGCCCTGGGCCCGCTGGAAGGACTCGACGTTGCGGCGGTCCGCCTCCGTCCACCGCGGACCGGGGCCCGACGTGTAGTGCTTGCCGTAGCCCCGCTTCACCAGTTGTTTGCCCAGGTTCTCCACATATGCGTTGGATTGGCCGGGACGGAAGTAGCCACGCCCGGGGAACCCGCTCGCAGATGCGCTCGATCCGCCCGAACCACTCGAACCGCCGATGTCCCTGCCCTGCCCGGTCACGAGCAGCGCCCAGGTCTGCGGCCCCGGCAGCCCGTCCGCCTCGGCGCCCCGCCAGCCCTGCGCGAGCTGGAACGCCTGGGTGGCTCGTCGGTCCGCCTCGCCCCAGCGCGGGCCGGGGCCCTGGCTGTAGAACCTCGCGCCGCCGCGCGCGACGAGCAGCCGGCCGAGCTGGGTGACGTACGCGTTGTTCGCGCCCGGCCCGAACATCCCCGCACCCGGGAACGGGGTCGACACCGACCCGGACCCGGATCCGGCCGCTCCCCCGCTCACCACGCCCTTGTAGCGGTACGCGACGTACCGGTCCGAGTTCTCCCAGTACGCGAGCGGCGTCGCCTGCTTCCGCGTGTGCGGCTTGGTCTGCTCGTACGCGATGTACGAGGCGTGCGTGTAGTCCGTCCACCCGCCGAAGATCGTCACGTGCGAGCCGCGCGTCGGGTTGTCCGGGTTGTGGAAGAGCAGGATGTCGCCGGGCTGCAGGTCGGCTCGGTCGATCCGGTCGGCGAAGCGGTCGAGGCTGCCGGTCCACTCGTTGGAGCGCAGGTTCCAGGCCATCGAGATGTAGCCGGAGCAGTCCTGGCGGTAGCCGTCGGTCCAGTACCGCTCCATCGAGTACGGGACCGCCGCCGCGACCCACGTCTTCGCGCGGTTGATGATCTCGGACCGGGTGGTCTTCCGCAGGGACTGGGCGGAGATCTGACTGGTCGTCGGGTTCGCTCCCGGGGACGGCGCCGAGCCCGGGCCGGACGATCCGTGGAGTGGGCCGCGGCCGCCCTGCGGGGTCTCGGGCCCGGGCCCGGTGGCGCGCTCCGAGAGGGCGCGGTCCACCCCGCCCTCCGTAGCCACGGCCGCGTCCACCGCCCCCGCCGCTTCCGCGGCCACTGACGCTCCCGTCGCCCCCGCCACTCCGGCCGCTCTCGCCCCCTCCGCCGCCCCCGTGCCCCCGGCCCCCAGGGCCACCCCCGCCGCCGTCACCAGGACCAGCGCCCGACGCGCGCCATGGGCCGCCGGGTGGCCCCCCGCGCGCACGGGGAGGCCCAGGGCGAGGTCGCGCCGCTGCCGGGCGCAGCCCGCGCAACCACAGTCGGCCGCGGGTTCGATTTCTTCGAAGACCGGCACACTCATGCGTTCCCCTCCACACTCGTCAAGATCTTTTGGCGCTCTTGCACGGGCGCCAGTGTCTCAACTGTCTGGACAAATCGCATTTTGACGGATCGAAGGCCAAATACGACCATCCGACAGGCCGGGCGGGACCGGAAATGGTCAGGAGCACCGTCCGGGGTCCTGTAGAGTTATCTCTGTCAGCAGGCGCCGCTAGCTCAGTTGGTTAGAGCAGCTGACTCTTAATCAGCGGGTCCGGGGTTCGAGTCCCTGGCGGCGCACGCGAAGACTGAGGTCCTTCACCATCAGGTGAAGGGCCTCAGTCGTGTCCCGTCTTCCTTTACAGTGAGCGGAACCCGACCTCCCGCGGCGGCTCCGGGCTCCTCCCGCGGTCCGTGAGCCCGCGGTCGAGGACCGGACCCGGCCGGCGGCCGGTGGGTTCCACCCCGCCCGCCGGGTCCGGGTCGCCCAGCCCCCGTCGCTCAGCCCCGCCGTACGCCGGTCAGGTACGCCGACACCACCACGTTCGCCGTGTACGTTCCCGTCCTCCGGTCGAAGCTGCCGCCGCAGGTGACGAGCCGCAGCTCGGCGCGGTCCGGCAGTCGCTGCCCGTATGCCCGGCGCGCGTCGAAGCCGTCCCGGGGCAGGACCTGGACGTCGTCGATCGTGAATTCCGCCACGCTTCCGTCCGAACGGGTCACGGTCACCGTCGCGCCGGAGCGGGCCGCGCTCAGGCCGTAGAAGACGGCGCGGCGGGTCGCGGTGTCGACGTGGCCGACGAGGAGGGCGGCCCCGGAGGCGCCGGGGCGGGGGCCGGCGCCGTACCAGCCGACCGTGTGCGGCATGTCGTACGGCGGCGGGTCGATCGCCCCGTCCGCGTCCAGGCCGCGCGCGACGACCGGCGCGGAGATGCCGAGCGACGGGATCTCGACCCGGCGCGGCTCGGCCGGCGCGTCCAGCGGCGGGTGCGCCGGGGGCAGCGGGGCGGCGGGCGGGCGGCCCACGGCGGCGATGTCGCCGGTGGCCGGCGCCGGACCGGGCGGCAGCTCGCCGGTGTCCCGGCCCCACACCCACAGGCCCAGGACCAGGAGCGCCCAGGCCGTCCCGGTCAGCGCCCGCCCGGACGTCACGGGCCCGGTCCCTCAGTCCGAGCCGGGGCCGGATCCGGAGTCGCCCCGGCGGCGGGCGCTGCGGAAGGCGACGGCCACCGCGGCGAGGGCGGCCATGCCGAAGCCCATGAGGGTGTACGGGGTGCCCAGGCCCTCCTCGCTCGCCGTCTGCGCCACGCCGGGCGCGGCCGGGGCGGCGAAGGCGGCCGCGCCGCCGCCGCCCGCGCGGACCGGCGCCACCGGAGACGCGTGGTGGGTGGGCTGGTGCTGCGTCGTGGGCTGGTGCTGCTCGGGCTGGTGGGCGGGACGGTTGGCCGGCTGCCCGGTCGGCCGGCCCGTCGGCTGCCCCGTCGGCTGCTGGTGGCGCCCGACCCGGATCGTGCCGACGCCGGCGTGGTCGTGGCCGTCGCAGGTCACGCTGACCTCGTACGCGCCCTCCTCCAGGCCCGACCGCACCCGCGCGCCACCGGACAGCGGGTTCTCGCCGCCGCCGCGGCCGGAGAGCTCCGCGTCCGCGACGAAGGCGGGGGACTTGGCGGCTCCGGTGGTGCCCTCGCACCCGGTGACCCGGACGTCGATGTCGGCGCCGGGTGCCGCGCCGGACGGGGTGACGGTGACCTGGACCCCGTCGTGGGCGAGGGCGGGGCCCGCCGCGGGCGCGAGCACCAGCACCAAGGCCGCCCACGCGGCACGGAGAGCGATGGGACCTGAACGCATGGTGACCTCCTGGTACTGGCAGGTTCACCCCGTTCCGGTCATTTCGCATCCGCAGGGCGCCCGCCGGGCCCCCACCTGCGGTTTCAGATCCGCTCGACGAGGTCCGCGATCGACTTGACGATCTTGGACGGCCGGAACGGGTACCGGTCCACCTCCGCCTCCGTCGTCAGACCGGTGAGCACCAGGAACGTCTGCATGCCCGCCTCCAGACCGGCCAGGATGTCCGTGTCCATCCGGTCGCCGATCATCGCGCTGGACTCGGAGTGCGCGCCGATCGCGTTCAGGCCGGTGCGCATCATCAGCGGATTCGGCTTGCCCGCGAAGTACGGCTCCTTGCCCGTCGCCTTGGTGATCAGCGCGGCGACCGAACCCGTGGCCGGCAGCGGGCCCTCCAGGGACGGGCCGGTCTCGTCCGGGTTGGTGCAGATGAAGCGCGCGCCGGCGTTGATGAGCCGGACCGCCTTGGTCATGGCCTCGAAGGAGTACGTACGGGTCTCGCCGAGGACCACGTAGTCGGGGTCGTGGTCGGTGAGCACGTAGCCGATGTCGTGCAGCGCGGTGGTCAGGCCGGCCTCGCCGATGACGTACGCCGTGCCGCCGGGGCGCTGGTCGTCGAGGAACTGGGCGGTGGCGAGCGCCGAGGTCCAGATGTTCTCGACGGGCACGTGCAGCCCCATGCGGGCGAGCCGGGCGTGCAGGTCGCGGGCGGTGTAGATCGAGTTGTTGGTGAGAACCAGGAAGGGCTTCCCGGTGTCCCGCAGCTTCGTGATGAACGCGTCGGCACCGGGGATCGGCACGCCCTCGTGGATGAGGACGCCGTCCATGTCGGTGAGCCAGGATTCGATCGGCTTGCGCTCTGCCATGGGTGCGGGACTCCTGCCGTACGGACCTGCGGTGTACTGGGGGCGACGCGACGACGCTGTGGCGACGCCCCCAGCCTAGGTCAGGAAGCCGTGACCTTGACCCCGTCGATCACCCAGTACCAGTTGTTGGACCCCGTGTAACGGAAGCGGAAGCTGACGTTCGAAGCGCCGGCCGGGACGGCGACCGTCACCGACTGGTGCTGCGAGACGACGTCGGCCGTGTAGCTCTTGACGACCGTGGGCGTGCCGCCGTTGAAGCTCGCGAGGATCTGGGCGGTCTGGGCGCCCTCCTGACGGTAGAAGGTCGTGAAGTCGAGGGTCACGCGGGCGGCGCCGGTGACCGCGTACGCCGGGCTGACCAGCGTGGAGTCGTACGTCCCCGAGAAGGTCTTGTCGGCCCACTCGTCGGAGTCGGCGACGGCGAACACGCCCCGGGCGCGCACGTTCAGCTCGCGCCACTGGTCGCGCTGGGCGCGGGACCAGAACTCGTCGGTCGCGAAGGACCAGCCGCGCCACTCGGTGACGCCGCCCGTGCCCATGGCGTTGTTGACGACCGACCAGCCGGCGGGCGCGGTGTGGGTGAAGCCGAGGACGCCCGCCGGGATGCCGGTCTCGTCGACGCGGCCGGTGAGGGATCCGTACAGCACGTCGAAGGGGTCCGTGGACCGCTGCTGAAGGGGCTTGCCGTCCAGGCCCCAGGCGGGGTCGGGGGTGATGCCGAGCTGGTGGAGGACGGTGGCGGCGACGTCGACGAGCCGGGTGTCGACCGGCCGCGCGCCCGCCGCGATGCCGGGGCCCTGGGCGAGCACGAAGGTGCGCCGCTCCTCGACGGTGGAGCCGCCGTGGCCGCCCGCGTCGAGGTGGCCGTGGTCGGTGGCGACGATGACGGTCCAGCGCTCGTCGGCATAGGTCGGCCGGGCCTCGACGGCGGCGAGGAGGCGGCCGAGGTAGCCGTCCTGGACGTCGATGGCGTCGGTGTACCTGGGGCTGGCGGCGCCGTAGGTGTGGCCGATCTCGTCGGTCTCGCCGAAGTAGACGAAGAGGACGTCGGGGTTCTGGTTGAGCAGGACGTCCTCGGTGATGTCGGTGATCGTGCGGTCGTTGACCGCGTAGTTGTTGTTGTAGACGAGCCTGGCGTCGGCGCCGGGGGTGACCGCGCCGTACGTGTCGAGTTCGGGCCAGTCGACGGCGGCGAACAGCGACAGTTCGGGGCGGATCTGCTTCAGGCGGGCGAGGAAGCCGGGGTAGGTGGCGAAGTCGCGGCCGGTGAAGGTGTTGTCCTTCACGCCGTGCTTGTCGGGCCACACGCCGGTGGAGATGGTCGACCAGCCGGGGCCGGAGAGGGTGCCGGCCATCGGGTTGGCGTAGAGGAGCGAGCGGCCGTAGGTCCCGTTCGCCATCAGCGACTTGAGGTTGGGGGCCTTGGCGGCGTCGATGCGGTCGTACCGCAGGCCGTCCATGCCGACGAAGAGCACCTTGTCCTGGCTGGTGCCGTTCGGCAGCGTCGGGGCGGCGGCGGTCGCCGCGTGGGCGCGGGGGGCGGTGGCCAGCCCGGTGGCGGCGAGGGCGGCGGTGGCACCGGTGGCGGCGAGCACGGTGCGGCGGGATATGCCGTCGATCGGCATGTCGAAGTCCTCCGTGATGCGTTGACGGGGGTACGCGCACGCCAACGCCCCTGACGTCTCAGGGGCGTTGAGCTTGGAAAGCTTTGGTCCGTACCCGTTATCTTTTCGCGACAATCAGTCGCGGCGAAAGGGTCTTGCGGTGAACTCTCGGCTGCGGGGCGGACTGCGGGGCGTCTGCGATCAGCTACCGGTCGCGGACTTCCACGCGTCCACGTACGACGTCAGGTTCTTGTCGATGTCCGCCCAGTCCGGCTCGAACACCTCGACGCCCGTCATCAGCTTCGCCAGCTCGATCGCGTTCGCGTCCGTCGGCTTCACGTCCTTGCGTGCCGGGAAGCCGCCGCCGATGGCGCTGACCTCGCGCTGGGCCCGCTCGCTCAGCATGAAGTCGAGGAGCTTCTTGCCGTTCTCGGTGTGCGGGGCGTCGGTCACCAGGCCGGCGGCGTACGGGAGTGCGAAGGTGGTCGGCCTGCCGCCCTCCTTGGCCGGGAACCAGATGCCGAGGTTCGGCATGGACTTGGCCTGCGCGAAGTTCATCTGCACGTCGCCGTTGGCGACCAGGATCTCGCCCTTGTCGACCTTGGGGGCGAGCTTGGAGGTGGAGGAGGACGGGCCGACGTTGTTGGCCTGGAGCTTCTTCAGGTACTCCATGGCCTGGTCCTTGCCGCCGAAGTCGTGCATGGCCTTGACGACCACGGCGGTGCCGTCGCCCGCGACGCCCGGGGTGGAGTACTGCACCTTGTTCCTGAACTTCGCGTCGAGCAGCTGCTCCCAGGTGGTGGGCGCCGGGGTCAGCTCCTTCTTGTTGTGGACGAAGCCGAAGTAGTTGTTGACGACGGAGACCCACTTGCCGTCGCTCGCCTTGTCGGCGCCGTCGACCTGGTCGGAGCCCTGCGGCGCGTACGCCTGCAGCAGCCCCTTGGAGTCGGCCTGCTGGATGAAGGGCGGGAGGGTGACGAGGACGTCGGCCTGGGTGTTGCTCTTCTCGCGGGCGGCGCGCTGCACCATCTCGCCGGAGCCGCCCTCGACGTACTCGACCTTGATTCCGGTCTGCTTCTCGAAGTCCTTGAAGACCTTGTCGTACCAGCCGTCGCCCGCCTCGCCCTTGAGGCCGTCGGCGCTGTAGACGGTGACGACCTTCTCGCCGGAGGCGGCGTCGGAGCCGCCTCCGCAGGCGGTGAGGGTGGCGGCGAGGGCGAGGCTGCCGGTGACGGCGGCGAGCGGCTTGATGTACGTACGCATAACGTCGTTCTCTCCAGGGAGGGTTACGGGCCGGGTTATCTGTACGAGGCCTTGGTGCGGATGCGGGAGACGGCGAGCAGGACGAGGAGCGTCGCCGCCATGAGGACCACCGCGAGCGCGGAGCCCGTGAAGAGCGAGCCGCGGTCGGTGGCCGTGAAGACGAGCACGGGCAGCGGCAGCCAGTCCGGCGGGTAGAGCATCATCGTGGCGCTCAGCTCGCCCATGGACAGGGCGAAGCAGAGCCCCGCCGCCGCGTTCAGCGACGGCAGCAGGAGCGGCAGCCGGACCCTGAGCAGGACGTACAAGGGCCGGGCGCCGAGGCTGGCGGCCGCCTGCTCGTACATCGGGTCGAGACGCAGGATGGCGGCCGAGACCGACTGGTAGGCGAACGCCGTGACAAGAACGGTGTGCGCGAGGATCACGATCCAGCGCGTGCCGTTCAGGAGCAGCGGCGGCTGCGAGAACGCGACCAGGACGGCGAGTCCGACGACCACGGACGGCACCGCCACCGGCAGCATGAACAGCGCGTCCAGCACTCGCCGGCCCCGCCTGCGCAGGGCCGCGGCGGCGAGCGCGGCCCAGGTGCCGACGGTCAGCGCGAGCAGACTCGCGGTCAGGGCGGTGACCAGGCTGGTGGTGAGCGCCCGGAGCGACTCGCCGCGCACGGCGGCGGCGTAGTGGGCGGTGGTCGGCCCGGAGGGGAGGGCGCCGGACCAGTGGGTGGAGAACGAGGCGGCGAGGATGACGAGGAGGGGCAGGGCGAAGAGCGGTACGAAGAGGACCGCGAAGAGGGCCCAGGCCGCCCATCTGCCCGTACGGCTATGCACCAACACGTCGGCTCACCACCCGGTAGAGGGCGTAGAGGCCCACGGAGATCAGGACGTTGACGACGGCGACCACGCACGCGGCCGCGTAGTCGGATTCGAGGATGGCCTTGCCGTAGACGAGCATCGGCAGGGTCGTGACGCCCTTGGCGCCGGTGAAGAGCACGATGCCGAACTCGTTGAGGCACATGACGAGGACGAGGCTGCCGCCGGCGGCGAGGGCCGGGAGCGCCTCGGGCAGGATCACCCGGCGCACGATCCGCAGCGGGCGGGCGCCGAGCGAGGACGCCACCTCCAGCTGGGCGGTGTCGAGCTGCGAGAACGCGGCGAGCAGCGGCCGCATCACGAACGGCGTGAAGTACGTGATCTCGGCGAGCAGCACGCCCCACGGCGTGGTCAGGAACCGGAACGGGCCGGTGGCGGCGCCGGTGACGTCCGTCCACAGGCCGTTGGCCATGCCGACCGTGCCGTAGAGGAAGAGCAGCGCGAGCGTGATCAGGAAGGACGGGAAGGAGAGGAAGACGTCGATGAACCTCGCGACCGCCCGCCCGCCGGGGAACGGCACGAAGGCGATGACGAGCGCGAGGACGAGGCCGAGGAGCAGGCAGCCGACGGTCGCGGCCGCGGCCAGCCAGACGGTGGTGACGAGCGCGTCCCGGAAGGAGGCGGAGGCGAGGACCTGGGCGTACGCGCCGGGTGCGAGGGACTCGCGGACGACCAGCGCGAGGGGGTAGAGGAAGACGACGGCGAGGGCGAGGACGGGCGGGAGGGCCCACAGCCACGTGCGGGCCTCACGGCCACGAACCGTTGTGGGCATACGTTCCGCAGGGGCGATGGGGGTCCCCCCGGACGGAGTCCGGGGGAGGGTGGGCACACCCCCCGGTCCCGGCTGCGCTTCCATGAGACCTGCGCCCCGACTACCCATCGTTCACCCCTGCGGCCAGCAGCACGGCGTCCTCCGGCGCGAAGTGCAGCGTCACCTCGTCGCCGAGCGCCGGCGTCTCGCGCAGCTCCCGCACGTCCGCCTTCACGCGGTGGCCGGATTCCACCTCGACGTACAGGCGGTGGGTGGCTCCCCGCCACTGGACCTCGGCGACGCGGCCGGTGAGGGCGTTGGGGCCGGGGCCGAGGCCGACGAGGTGCGGGCGTACGCACAGGGTGGCGGCGGCGCCCGGGGCCGCGACCGCCCCGTCGACCTTCAGCTCGACGCCGTCGAGGGTGACCCCGTCCGGGCCGACCGTCACCGGCAGCAGGTTGGCGTTGCCGACGAAGGAGGCGGTGAACTCGGTGCGGGGCCTGCGGTACAGCTCCTGCGGGGTGCCGCAGTCCCGGAGGCGGGCGCGGTCCATGACGGCGATGCGGTCGGCGAGGGTGAGCGCCTCGACCTGGTCGTGGGTCACGTACAGGATGGAGACGTCGGGCAGCTCGCGGTGCAGCCGGGCCAGTTCGGCGAGCATGCCGGAGCGGAGCTGGGCGTCGAGCGCGGACAGCGGCTCGTCGAGGAGCAGGACGCTCGGGCGGATGGCGAGGGCGCGGGCGATGGCGACGCGCTGCTGCTGGCCGCCGGAGAGCTCGCGCGGGTAGCGCTTGGCGTAGGCCGCCATCCCGGTCATCTCCAGGGCCTCGGCGACCCGGCCGGGGATCTCGCCCTTGGGCGTCTTCCGGGCCTTGAGGCCGAAGGCGACGTTGTCGTCGACCCGCATGTGCGGGAAGAGCGCGTACTGCTGCACGACCATGCCGATCCCCCGCTGGTACGGCGGGAGTCCGGTGACGTCACGGTCGCCGATGTACACGCGCCCGGCGACCGGCCGGACGAATCCGGCGACGGCGCGCAGGGCGGTGGTCTTGCCGGAGCCGGACGGGCCGAGCAGGGCCATGACCTCGCCGGGTTCGACGGTGAGGTCGAGGTGGTCGAGGACGGTGTGTCCGTCGTACGCGACGGAGACGCCGTCGAAGCGGATGCCGCTGGTCATGCCGCTGGTCATGCCTCGTACTCCCCTATCAGCGCGGGGAGTTCGGCGACCGAGGACAGGACGTGGGTGGCGCCGTGTTCCCTGAGGGCCGGCTCGTCGTGGGCGCCGGTGAGGACGCCGGCGACGATCCCGGCGCCGGAGCGCACGCCGCTGAGCATGTCGTACGAGGTGTCGCCGGCGACCACGACCTGGCGGACGTCGTCGACGGCGCCGGTGCGCAGGAACGCGGCGAGCACCATGTCCGGGTACGGGCGGCCGCGGCCGCCGGCGTCGGCCGGGCAGAGGGTGAGGTCGACGAGGGCGCGCCAGCCGAGGGCGTCGAGGATGGCGTCCTGGGTGACCCGGGCGAAGCCGGTGGTCAGGACGACGGTCCGGCCCTGCTCCTTGAGCGCGGCGACGGCCTCGGCGGCACCGCGGACGGGGCTGATCCGGCCTGCGGCGACCAGCTCTCCGTACGCCTCCTCGAAGGCCACGTTGGCCTGCTGGGCGCGCTGTTCGTCGCCGCCGAAGAGGTGGCGGAAGACGGAGATCTTGGACTCGCCCATGGTGGCGCGGACGTAGTCGATCATCGTGGCCGGGTCCTCGCCGAGGCGCTCGGCGGCGGCGGTGAAGGCCTGCTCGACGAGCCCGCCGTCGGCGACGGTGGTGCCGGCCATGTCCAGGACGATCAGGTTCTTCTCGGTGTTCTGCACGGTCTTCACCAGCCCAGTTCGTTCGCGGTGGTCTCGGCGATGGCGGGCGAGCAGGTCATGCCGCGGCCGCCGGGTCCGGTCACCAGCCAGACGCCGCCCCGCACCTGCTGGCGGTGGACGACCCGGCTGGTGTCGGTGCACTGCGCGTACACGCCGGCCCAGCGGTGCCGGATGCGCGGCAGCGGGCGGCCGAGCAGGGACTCGACCACGCGGACGAGGTGCTCGTAGGGCTCCTCGACGGTGTCGAAGGCGAAGGGGTGCTCGTACTCGTGGGTGTCGCCGATGGTCAGTCCGCCGTCGAGGCGCTGCACCATGAGCAGCTGCATCCGGTGCGCGGCGGCGGTCGGGTCCTGGGCCTGGCCCGCGTTGAGCGCGTCCAGGGCGGGGGACGCGTAGGCCGGGTAGTAGCGGAACGAGTCGGCGTCGGCGACCGAGGTGGTGAGCGGTTCGCCGAGCGGGTCGGTCTGCATCATCTGGAGCCGGACCCGGCGGACCGGTATCTCGCCGGCGACCTCGCGGACGAGGCCGGAGAGCCAGGCGCCGGTGCACAGGACGACGGCGTCGCCGGTGTGGACGTCGCCGTGGTCGTCGCGGACCGCGTTCTCGCCGACGACCTCGCGCACCTCGCGGTTCGGCAGGAACGCGTAGCGGCCGGAGGCCAGAAGTGCCTGGCGCAGGGCGAGTTGGGCGGTGCGCGGTTCGACGGCAGCGTCCCGCTCGCACCACAGGGCGGCGTCGAACCCGCCGCGCAGGGCCGGGTTGACCGCCCGCGCCTCGGCCGGGGCGAGCAGCTTGTAGCCGCGGGCGGCGGCGTCCGCGCGGGCCACGGCGGCCTCGGCGACGGCGAGTTCGAGCGCGCCGCGGACCGGGGTGAGCGAGCCGATCGCCCGGAAGCCCAGGTCGGGCACGCGGGCCCCGATGCCCTCCCACAACTCCCGGGCGCGCAGGGCGGTGTCGAGCTCCTCGCCGCCCGCCCGCCCGCTGACCCAGATCTGGCCGAAGTTGCGGAGCGACGCGCCGCGCGCCTCCGCCTCGCGCTCGATGTGGACGACCTCATGGCCGCGTTCGACTGCCTGCCAGGCGTGCATGGTGCCCACGACGCCCGCTCCTACGACGATCACCTTCATGGCGAATACGGTCGGGGCGGCGGATGACCCGGGCCGGACCGGTTGGCGACGGGACGGTGAACGGCCCGACAAGCTTGGACTAGACCCGTTACCTTCCCGTGATTTTCTGCGTGGTGCGAACACGGACGGAACGGGTCAGTCCTGGCGGCCCAGGTGCGCGGTGAAGCTGAACCGGTCGCCGCGGTAGAGCGTGCGCACCCGTTCGAGCGGCCGGCCGTCGGTGTCGCGCGAGACGCGGTGGATGAGCAGCATCGGCAGCGCGGGCGGGGTGCCGATGAGCAGCGCCTCGCGCGGGGTCGCGAGCACCGTCTCGATCCGCTCGTCGGCGTCCCCGAAGACCACGCCGAGGCGGTCGTGGAGATAGGCGTAGAAGGAGGAGTCCGGGTCGAAGTCGGCGTCCAGGTGCGGGGCGCGGGCCTCGGAGACGTACGTGGACTCCAGGCCGACCCGCTCGTCGTCGGCGAGCAGCACCCGCTCCATGTGCCAGACGGTCTCGCCGGGCGCCACGCCGACCTCGGGGGCCAGGGCCTCCGGGCAGGGGAAGCGGTCGAGGGAGATCAGCGCACGGCCGGGGCGGCGGCCCTGGCGGCGTACGCCCTCGGTGTAGCTGGCGAGCGACAGCGGCTGCTCCAGCTTGGGCCCGGCGACCACGGTCCCCCGCCCCTGCCGCCGCAGCCGCCCCTCCAGGAGCAGTTCGCGCAGGGCCTGCCGGACGGTCTCCCGCGACACCTCGTACCGCACGGCGAGGTCCCGCTCGGTCGGCAGCAGTCCGCCCTCGCCCAACTCGCCGATGAGCTCGGCGACCTTGGCCTTCACCGCGTAGTACTTGGGGATGCGGCCGTGCTCCGGGATGCCCGAACGGACGGGGGCGCCGGGGGCGTTGCCGGGGGCCTTGTCGTTTTCCACGTTCTCCACGCCGGTGATCGTCGCAGACGTCAATGAACGGGTGGGTGTACGGAGCGTGACCTGCGGGTGCGGTGGCGCCGGGCGAGCAGCGTCAGCGCGGCGCCGGTCGCGAGGAGCGCGGCGGAGACGGGGGCGAGCCGGAGGGCGGCCTCACGCCCCGTGTGGGCGAGTTCGGGACGTCCGGGAAGGCCAGGGGTGGTGCCGGGGTCGGCGGGGGCGGCGGGGCCGGCCGAGGAGGAGGGGTCCGGGGCCCGGGGCGGGGCGGGGGTCCGGGTCGGGGTCGCGGCCGGGGTCGGTTCGGCGTCCGGGACGGTCGGGAAGGTCTCGTCGTGCGGGTCGACGGGGCCGATCGTCAGCAGGTAGTCGCCCGACTCGCCCACCCAGTCGCCGTCGTCGCCCCGCTTCTGCACGACGGCCGCGTTGACCACGACCTCGTCGGGCGCGGTGTCGGCGCTGAACGAGAGCCGTACGGGAACGGTGAGGGTACGGCCCGCGGGCACCGCGAAGCCGGGGAAGGCGGGCGTCCCGTCGAGGCCGGTCCGGCTCGCGTCGAACACGCCGACGCTCTCGGCCTGGTCGGTGCTCTCGAAGGCCACCGGCCGCCACACCCGGGCCTCCGCGTCGTAGAACTCGGCCCGGATCTGCGTCGGCCGCAGCGCCCGGTCGCGGTCGGTGAGGACGAGCACGGGGTGGATGTCCCGGCATGCCTGGGCCGTGGTGTTCGTCAGGTCCAGGTTCCAGGTACGGAAGGCGCCGCCCGCCGGGTAGGCGTCGGGGCCACCGTGGATCCGGGTGGCCAGCGGAAAGTCCGGCGCGTTCACCGCCCCGCACGCGGGCGCCACGGCGACGGCCGCCTGCGCCTGGGCGGCGGGCGCCACCAGAAGGGCGACGGCCGTGGTGGCGGCCGCCGTGGTGGCGGCGAGGGCCAGGGCGTTGCGCGGTCGCAAGGGGGCTCGCATGAGGGCTCGCATGAGGGGCCGGTGCCTTTGCTGCTCGCGGACGTGCGGGTCGCCCGCGACGCTGCCACGCCGGGCGGGGCGGGACGGGGAGTGACGTGGCGGGGCCCTCCGTACGCGCTCCGGATTCCGCCCGATCAGCGTATTTTCCGATGAGATGACTACTCGGGGCCGGAGGGGCGGGAGGCCCGGGGCGGGAGGCCCGGGGCGGGAGGCCCGCAGGGCTGGGGCGGGCCGAGGGGCGAAGGCCGCGGCCGGAGACCCGCAGAACCGGGCGGGAGACCCGCAGGGCCGGGCCTCGGCGGACCGGGGACCCTGGCCCCGGCGGTTACTTGCCGAACAACGGCGCCAGGATCAGCTGGGCCGCGCCCTCCGCGACCGTGTACGGGCCGGCCGCTACCGCCACGTCCGCCGGGAGGCCGAGGGCGGCCAGGGCTTCGCGGGCGCCGTGGGCGTACGTCTCCGGGGCGGCGAGTACCGCGCGGCCGCCGAGCAGCACGCGCTCGATGTCGAGGAGCCGGACCAGGTTGGCGGCGCCGGTGCCCAGGACGCGGGCGGCCTCGGCGAGGTCGCCGCGCGCGAGGGCCGTCAGGCAGAGCACCTCCAGGCAGCCGCGCCCGCCGCAGTCGCAGGGCGGCCCGTCGAGCTGGACGGTCTGGTGGCCGAGCTCTCCGGCGCCGGTCCTGCCGCCGCGCAGCACCGCGCCGCCGAGGACGAGGCCCGCGCCCAGGCCCGTACCGAGGTGAACGTACGCGAAGGAGTCGGGCGCGCCGGGGCGCAGGGCGAGGCCGAGGGCGGCGGCGTTGGTGTCCTTGTCGAGGACGACGGGCAGTCCGAGCCGCCGGGCCAGTTCCTCGCGGAGCGGGAAGCCGTCCCACTCGGGGAAGCCGGTGACGCGGCCGGGCGTGCCGGTCCGGTGGTCCAGCGGCCCCGGCATCGCGACTCCGACGCCGAGGATGCCACCGCCCTCCGCATGGGTGAGGGCGGCCGGGGCGGTCAGCGCGGCGACCTCGGCGCGGGCCGCCGCGAGGACCGCTTCGGCGCCGGCGCCCAGGTCGAGCGGGGCGTGGCGGGCGGCCACCCGCTCGCCCGCGAGGTCGAGCAGGACGGCGGTCAGCTCGTCGCGGTCGAGCTGGAGCCCGACCGCGTACGCCGCCTCCGGCACGAGCCGCAGCACGGTGGCCGGCTTGCCGCCGGTGGAGGCGCGGCGCCCGGCCTCGGCGGCCAGGCCCTCGGCGCGCAGCCGGGCGGTGATCTTGCTGACGGCCTGCGGGGTGAGGCCGGTGCGGGCGGCGAGTTCGAGGCGGCTGATGCCGGCCTGCCCCGCCGTGCGCAGCAGATCGAGCACCAGCGCCGCGTTGTGGCTGCGCAGCGCCGGCAGGTTCACGCCACCGCCGGCTCCACCGTTGTCCCTGTTCACCACGCCATTGTGCCGGTCGCTTGCACTTCGGCAACAGTGTTGCCAAAGTGAGAGGTATGACTTCCCCGCTCCGGGTCGGACTCGTCGGCTACGGCCTCGCCGGTTCCGTCTTCCACGCCCCGCTGATCGCCGCCTCCCCCGACCTCGTCCTCGACACGGTCACCACCGGCAACCCCGAGCGCGCCGCCCAGGCCCGCGCCGAACACCCCGGCGTGCGTGTGGCCGCTTCGGCCGAGGAGCTGCTCGCGCGGGCGGACGAGCTCGACCTGGTCGTCGTGGCCTCCCCCAACAAGACCCACGTCCCGGTCGCCACCGCCGCCCTGGAGGCCGGCCTGCCCGTCGTCGTCGACAAGCCGCTCGCCGCCACCGCCGCCGAGGCCCGCGCCCTGGCCGCCCTCGCCGACGAGCGCGGCCTGCTGCTCTCCGTCTTCCAGAACCGCCGCTGGGACAACGACTTCCGTACGCTCCGGGCCCTGCTCGCCGACGGCGCCCTCGGCGAGGTCCAGCGCTTCGAGTCCCGCTTCGAGCGCTGGCGCCCGCGGCCCAAGGGCGGCTGGCGCGAGTCCGGCGCCCCGGAGGAGATCGGCGGACTGCTCTACGACCTCGGCAGCCACGTCGTCGACCAGGCGCTCGTGCTCTTCGGCCCGGCCGTCCGCGTGTACGCCGAGTCCGACGTCCGCCGCCCCGGCGCCGAGGCCGACGACGACACCTTCATCGCGATCACGCACGCCGGCGGGGTCCACTCCCACCTGTGGGTGTCCGCCACCACCGCCCAGCTCGGCCCCCGCTTCCGGGTCCTGGGCCGGGAGGCCGGCTACGTGAAGTACGGGCTCGACCCGCAGGAGGCCGCACTGCGCGAGGGCCTGCGCCCCGAGCCCGGGACCGCCTGGGGCGTCGAACCCGAGGAACTGTGGGGCCGGCTCGGCGCGGGCGAGTCCCCGGTCACCGGCGGCGGCACCCCCGTCGAGACCCTGCCCGGCGACTACCCCGCCTTCTACGCCGCCGTCGCCGCCGCCCTGCGCGGCACCGGCCCGAACCCGGTGCCGGCGTACGAGGCCGCCGCCGCGCTCGACGTCCTGGAGGCGGCGCGGAAGTCCGCGCGCGAGGGCGGGGCGGTGACCCTGTGAGCTCCGCCAAGCGGTCCGTCGAGGAGTCCGTCGAGCGGTCCATCAAGGCGGCCGTCGAGCAGTCCGTCGCGGAGCTGGAGGTGTTGACGGCTCAGGAGGCCCGCCTGGTCCTGCCCCGCTTCACGTACGAGGACGCCTGGACGCTCGGCACGATCCTGGTCGGGCTCGCCCGCGAGCGCCGGGCCCCGGTCGCGATCGACGTACGGCGCGGCGCCCAGCAGCTCTTCCACTGCGCGCTGCCCGGGTCCAGCGCCGACAACGACGCCTGGATCGACCGGAAGCGGCGGGTCGTCGAGCGGTACGGGGTGAGCTCCCTGCTCGTCGGCACCCGCTTCCGCGCCAAGGGCACGACCTTCGAGGAGTCCTCGCGCCTCGACCCCGACCGGTTCGCGGCGCACGGCGGCTCGTTCCCGGTCGCGGTGGCCGGCGTCGGGGTCGTCGGCGCGGTCACGGTCTCCGGCCTGCCGCAGGTCGAGGACCATGCGCTGGTGGTCCTCGGCCTGGAGCGACTGCTCGACGCGTACGGCGTCAGCTAGCGCGCCGTCGGCGGCGGGCGACCGACACGAGGACACCGCCGCTGACGGTGAGGGCGAGGGCCATGGCGCCCATGACGACCTTGCCGGCGGCGGATCCGGAGCCGGCATGGGGGAGTTCACCGCCGCGGGTGGTGCGGCTGGTGGCGTGGGTGGCGGTGCGGCTGGTATCGCCGTGGCCGCCCATGGCCGCCGCACCCCCGCTGGCCGACCCCTTGTCGTCGTCCGCCGGGGTCAGGGCCGGGGCGGGAGTCGGCGCGGGTGCCGGCGCCGTCCCGGGCTCCTCGCAGCCGGGCAGTTCGCCGTCGAACGGGTACGCGTGCAGCTCCTGCCCGCCGCTCCCGCCGATCCGCGAGGTGTGGGTGAGCGAACCGCTCGTGAAGAAGCGCCCGTTCATGCCGGGGACGGTCACCGTCGCCATGCTGTTCCGCTCACCGATCAGCACGCTGCCGTCGAGCCGGCCGGTCCCCTCGAACGTCACCGCGGACGCGTCGGGGAAGTTCCACAGCAGCCGCTCGCGCAGCCCGCTCGGGAAGCCGCCGACGCCGGTGTCGACGGTCCGGTGCGCGCCGAGGACGTTGACCAGGACGGTCGCGTCGGCGGGGATGCCGGTGAACCGGACGCCCTGCCGGCCGCCGTTCTTCGACTCCAGGTCGAAGTCGACGTCGAAGACCTGGAGGGTGGACGTGCCGTCGCCGGTGAAGAGGGTCTCGCTGCCGTGGTTGACGGCGGTGCCGGTCGCGGTGCGCGGCTTGCCCGCCACGTACGCGTAGCAGCGGCTGGCGGCGGTCAGCTGGTCGCGCAGCTTCTCGTACGGCTCGGCCGCGCCGGGGTCGGCGACCGCGGCGGGGCTGACCGTGCCGGTGAGGCCGCCCCCGCTCCGTACGACTCCGTGCGCCGTGCCCTCCTCGGCGAGCAGGCGCTGCCCGGGGGCGACGGTGACGTCGCCGCCGGCGGTGAGGAAGGCGGTGCCGTTGTCGGGCGGGACGCGCGAACCGGCACCGGCGGCGCCGACGTTGTAGACCTGCGGGACGCCTGCCCGCTTGTCCATGTCGAAGCCGCCGAGGACCACGACCTTGCCCTCGGCCCCGGCCGCCGCCTCGCGGACCCGGAAGTCGCCGCCGACGAAGACGTTGATGTTGTCGTCGCGGCCGGCGACGGGGCCCTGGCCGGTGTCCGGGTACGGAGAGGGGCAGCTGCCCGGCAGGCAGGGGCCGAGCCCGCCGGGGAGCGGGTCGGCGAAGGCGGTGACGGCGAGCGGGCCGGCGAGTGCGGCGGGCCCGGCGAGTGCGGCGGCTGCCACCCACATCAGAGGTGACCGATTCATTACATGTGCGCGCATATGCGGCAATATGCAGAACGCCACCGCCCGAGGCGACGCCCCACGCGCACCGCGCGCCCGGCGTCGCCCGAACGACTCAGACCCGGACCCGGACCCGGACCCCGAACCGGACCTCAGGCGTCCTTCAGCTCCTGGCGCTGTCGGCCCAGGCCCTCGACCTCCAGCTCGACGACGTCGCCGGCGCGCAGGTACGGCTTGGGCTCGGGCTGCCCCATGGCGACGCCCGCCGGCGTACCGGTGTTGATGATGTCGCCCGGGTAGAGGGTCATGAACCGGCTGACGTAGCGGACGACCTGCGCGACCGGGAAGATCTGGTCGGAGGTGTGGCCGTCCTGCTTGAGCTCGCCGTTGACCCAGAGCCTGAGCCCGAGGGCCTGCGGGTCCGGGACCTCGTCGGCGGTGACGAGCCAGGGGCCGAGCGGGTTGAAGGTCTCGCAGTTCTTGCCCTTGTCCCAGGTGCCGCCGCGCTCCAGCTGGAACTCGCGCTCGGAGACGTCGTGGGCGACCGCGTAGCCGGCGACGTGGGCGAGGGCCTCCTCGTCGGTCTCCAGGTAGCGGGCGGTGCGGCCGATGACGACCGCGAGCTCGACCTCCCAGTCGGTGCGGGTCGAGCCGCGCGGTACGAGCACGGTGTCGTCCGGGCCGACGACGGTGTCGGCGGCCTTGAGGAAGACGACGGGCTCGGCGGGGGTGGCCTGGCCGGTCTCGGCGGCGTGGCCGTGGTAGTTCAGCCCGATGCACACGACCTTGCCGATCCGGCCGACCGGCGCCCCGATCCGCAGTCCGGCCGGGTCGAGGGCGGGCAGCACGCCCGCGCCGAGCGCGGCGCGGATCCGGTCGAGGGCGGCACCGTCGGAGAGCAGCCCGCCGTCGATGTCGTCCACGAGGGCGGACAGGTCGCGCAGCGTCCCGTCCTGGTCCAGGAGGGCGGGACGCTCGGCACCCGCCGGACCGACACGCAGCAGCTTCATGGTCTTCTCCTCTGGTTCCTCTGGTCGAGGTGGCCCGTCGGCAGGTCGCCGCGCGGGCCGTGGTGAGCCCCGGCCGATGGAGTGCGGCCATCGGAGGATTGGTCGATCCTCCAAGAGAAAGGGTCAGTCTGCAAGACCCCGTTCACACCCTGGACCCTTACGCAGCGGTAACAAGGTTCTGCGCGGCGGGCATGTCCCGGTAGAGGAAGGCGCGCTCGACGGCGGTCCATGTCGTGCTGGTGACGATGTAGAGCGCGGCGGCGAGCGGGACGACGGCGACCGAGACGAGGGTCGCGAAGGAGAGCAGCGGCAGGTACCTGGTCATGGCGGCGACGGCCCCGGCGCCGGGCTGGTCGGCGGCGACGGGGGCGACCGGGTTGAGGGCCTGCTGCCGCTTCGTACGCAGGTAGGTGTACGTGGCGACGGCGCCGACGATCGCGAAGAGGGCGACGTAGACGAGGCCGGCCGAGCCGAGCAGGCCGCCCTTTCCGAGCGCGTCGGCGAAGTGGCCGCCGAGCGGGGCGCCGAGGAGGCTGTGATCGGCCATCCGCCCGCTGGAGAAGACGTGGAACATCAGGAAGAACGCGGGCGCCTGGAGCAGGCTCGGCAGGCAGCCCGCGAACGGCGAGACCTTCTCCTCGGCGTGCAGCGCCATGATCGCCTTCTGCAGCTGCTCGGGGTTCTTGGCGTGCTTCTTGCGCAGCTCGGCGAGTTGCGGGGCGAGCCGGGTGCGGGCCTTCTGGCCGCGGGCGGCGGCGCGGGAGAGCGGGTGGACGGCGAGCCGTACGGCCATCGTGAACAGGACGATGGCGGCGGCGGTGGAGGCGCCGGCGAAGAGCGGGCCGAGGAGGTCGGCGAGGTGCTCGACCAGGTTGGCGAAGCCGTCGAAGAGTGCGGACATGGGAGCCCTCCGTGGGGTCTCGTCGTGCCGGGAGAAAGGGAATGTCGGCAGGACGGAACCGCGTGGAGGGGTGGAGCTTTCGGCGATGGAGCTCTCGGCGCTCTTTCGGCGCTGCTGGTGCCTCTACGCGGCCGTCGGGAGGGGACGGCCGGGTGCCCGGGGCCTGCGGCGGCCCGCGGCGTCAGGGTCGCGTTGCGGCAGGAAGGCGGTGCGCCGGGCGCGTTCACGCAGGGCGGTGCGGACTCTGGTGGGCGGCACGGGAAGGGCCGTACGGCCGCCGCCGACGAAGGCGCAGAGGAAGGCGGTGGCGGCGACGGCGAACGCGGCGGAGAGGCCGCCGCCCACGCCGGTCATGCCACCGGTGCTGTCGGAGAGCAGCAGGTCGGCGAGGGCGAGGAGGAAGAGGAGCGGCGCGAGGACGCGCAGGAGGAACTCGCGATTCACACCTTCCTCCTTCCATGCCGCTCGAATGTCGTACAAGCCGTTATACAGGACGCCTCTGGGGCCACGAGAGTTCCGCGGGCTCCAGGGGGACGAGGAGTCGGCGCGGCCTGAGGAGGGCGCGGCTGACCGGGTCGACGGGGTCCGGGTCGACTCCGGCGCCGGGTCGCATCTCGATGTCGGCGGGGTGGACGGGGATCCGGCAGGCCGGGCACTCGCCGTACGGGCCGAGCTCGGCGCCGCAGTCGACGTGGTGGAAGTGGCGTACGGGCACGGCGCCGGCCAGTTCCTCGCGCCCCCACCGCCCGAGCGAGCGCAGGACGGGCCACAGGGCGATGCCGCGCTCGGTGAGCACGTACTCGTCACGCGGCGGCGACTCCTGGTAGCGCCGCTTGTCCAGGATCCCGGCCTCGACGAGGGCCTGGAGGCGGGCGGCGAGGACGGCGCGGGGGGCGCCGAGGTGGACGAGGAAGTCGTTGTAGCGACGGACGCCGTAGAAGGCGTCGCGCACGACGAGGAGGGTCCAGCGCTCGCCGATGACTTCGAGGGCGCGCGCGATGGAGCACTGCTGGGTCGCGTAGTCCTTGCCGAGGGCCATGGGGACGAGTGTAGCCGGGTGGGTTCAGTGATTGAACCTGTGCTGCTACGGTGGTGCTCCACTCAAGGTTCAATGAACGAACCTAGGACGCCTTACGGAAGCCTGAGGTCCTGCCATGCCCGAGCTCGCCGCGCGCACCACCGAGTCCGTGGCCCCCTCAGCGAGAGGCCCGAAAGCGCACCGCCCCGGCGCGACCCTGGCCGTGACCAGCGCCGCCACCGCGCTCACGCTGATGAACTACACGGCCCCGATGCTCACCCTGCCGAGCATGACCCGGGCCTTCGGCACCCCCGCCTCCGCGCAGGCGTGGCTGCTCAACGGCACCCCGCTCGGCCTCGCCGTCCTCCTCCTGGTCGCCGGCAGCCTCGCGGACGACCACGGGCGGCGCCGGGTGTTCCTCCTCGGCACCCTCGCGCTCGGCCTGACCACCGCCCTCGGCGGCTTCGCCGGCTCCACGCTGACCTTCACCCTGGCCCGCGTCGCCCAGGGCGCGGCGAGCGCCGCCGTGCTCGCCGCGAGCCTGGGCCTGCTGGCCCACGCGTACCCGGCCGGCGCGGACCGGATCCGGGCGACCGGGGTGTGGGGCGCGTTCGTCAGCGCGGGCATCGCGCTCGGCCCGCTGCTCGCGGCGGGCCTGAGCAGCCTGGCCGACTGGCGGCTCACGTACGAGGTCCTGGCCGCCGGCACCATGCTGGCCGCCGCGCTCGGCACCCGTACCCTCACCGAGTCCCGCGCCCCGCGCGCGGGCCGCCCTGACATCGCGGGCGCGCTCACGCTGGGCCTGGCCCTGGCGGCCGCGCTGACGGCACTCACGCTGGGCAGGGACGGCTGGCTGAGGGCGTCGGTGGGGCTGCTCGGGCTTGCGGCTCTCGTACTGGTGGGGATGTTCGTGGTGGTCGAGCGGCGCAGCCGGACCCCGATGATCGACCTGTCCCTCTTCCGCCGGCCGGCGTTCCGGGCGGCGACGGCGGGCGCGCTGTTCACCGGCCTGGCCGTGATCGGCTTCTTCAGCGTGCTGCCGGCGCTGCTCCAGCGAGGGGCCGGCCTCTCGCCGCTCGCGACGGCGTGGCTGTTCCTGCTCTGGTCGGGCACGGCGTTCGTGGTGGCGCTGCAGACGCGACGGCTCGCGGGGCGGATCTCGGCGACGTACCAACTGGCGCTGGGGTTCGCGCTGTCGACGGCCGGTGTGCTGGGTCTGTTCGGCGCCGTGGAGGGCGGCTCGGTCATCCGTCTGCTGCCCGGTCTGGTGGTGGCGGGGACGGGCAGCGGCCTGCTGAACGCGGCGCTGCCGCGCCTCGCCGTCGACTCCGTACCGCCGGAGCGCGCGGCGATGGGTTCGGGCGCCAACAACACCGCCCGCTACATCGGCTCCTCGGCGGGCGTGGCCCTCGCCCTGGCCCTGTCGACGACGGGCGCGGACACGGCGCTGGTGGTGTCGGCGGTGCTCGGGGTGGCCGGGGCGGCGGTCACGCTGTGGTCGGGAGCAGCTTCGCCCACACGACGAGCCGGTAGCGGGAGGTGAACTCGGGCGTGCAGGTGGTGAGGGTGAGATAGGCGCCGGCCCGGTCGTACCCGTAGGCGGGCCGGTAGAGGGACCGGGGCACGGGGGCGATGACGCCGGTGTCGCGGGGCGAGGTCTCCGGGAGGATCCGGTCGACGCGGTACTCGTACGTCCCCTCGCGGGTGCGGACGGAGACGGTGTCGCCGGGCCGGAGCCGGTTGAGATAGCGGAAGGGCTCGCCGTGGGTGTTGCGGTGCCCGGCGAGGGCGAAGTTCCCGGTGCGGCCGGGAGCGCCGGTGCCGGGGTAGTGCCCGACGTAGCCGTGGTCGAGGACGGAGCGCTTGCCGACGCCGGGGGCGATGGGGACGGTGAGGGAGAGACGGGGAATGCGGAGGACGGCGTAGGGCCCGGGTTCGGGCCGATGTGTACGGGAGGCCGACGGGCCAGGGCCCGGGTCCGGGTCCGAAGGCGGCATAGGGCCCGAAGGCGGCATCGGGTCCGGGGCCGAAGGTGACCGCGCACCTGTGGACGGGGACGGGACCGGAGGTGAGGAGTCCCACTCCCGCTCGAGGTTGCGCACGTCCTGCACGGCCTGGGCGCGGGCCTGCTGATTGGTCCACCAGAGCTGCTGAACGACGAACAGCAGAAGCACGAGTCCGCAGGTCACGAGGGCTTCGGCGGAGGCGACGAGCACGCGGGCGACCGGCCCGCGCCGCCGGCGCACACCGCCGCGCACCTGGACGAACACCGGAGCCCGGCCACGCACGTTCGCTCGCACGGCGGGCACGATAAGTGCTGACGCGCCAACTCTCCAGGGTGGTACAGCAGTACGGTAAAAGGCATGCGCCCCGACACGCCTGCCGATCACACCACCGAAGCCGAGCGCCTGCTCCGCACCGCGGGGCGGTACCCGGAGGACCGCGAACCGCTGCTGCTGCGCGCGGCGGCGCATCTGGAGCTTGCGGGCGACCGCGAGCGAGCGACGGGTCTGTACGACGACCTGCTCGCCGGGGAGCCCGGCGACCCTCTCCTCATCAGGTCCCTGAAGGCGTCGAACCTGTGGGAGTACGGCCACGAGGCGGAGGCGCGGGCGATCATCGAGGGCGTACGGAGCGCCCGCCCCGCGGAGCCGGCGCCGTGGGAGATCGTGGCGGAGACGCTGGAGGCCCACGACGAGCTGGAGGAAGCGGAGGCGACGTTCACGGAGGCCGCGCGCCTGCTGGTGCCGTCCTCCGACACGGACGACATCTCGTACGCCCTCCAGTCCCTCCTCACCAGCCGCCACCGGGTCCGCCGCCTGCTGGGCCAGGCCCACGACGGGTACGACACCCTCGCGGACCGCCTCCACACGGCGGACGTCCCCCTGGACGAGCTCCACGACCCGAAGCGCCTGTGGTCCCTCGGCTCCTCCGACCCGGCCGAACTCCAGGCCGAGATCACCCGCCTCCGCTCCGAACTCGGCTCCTACCGCACGGCCCTGTCCCGCCCCTTCCCGGTCGCCGTCCTCCACTGGCCGGAACGGGAACTCGAGGAGCTCCTCGCCGCCTACCCGGAGCTGGAGTCCGAGTACCCCACGTACCGGGCCCACCTCACCGACATCGAAGCCTCCCTCCGCGAACTCGCCGCCTCGGGCACCCCCAACCTCGGCATCGTCCCCGCCACCGTCCCCTCCTACGAAGCCTTCGCCGCCTCCGAATCCTCCTCCCCCGCCAACGCCGACCTGCTCCCGCAGTACGCGACGACCCTGGCAGCGAGGGGGCGAGCGACGGCGTGGCCGCCGGCGCGGGGGGCGGAGTGCTGGTGCGGGTCGGGGAGGACGTATGGGGAGTGCCACGGGGCGGACTGAGCGCAGCGCTCCTCCGAGAGACAATGCCTTCGTGTCCGCACCTGTCCCCTCCTCTCCCTCCGTCTCGGCGCGCATGAGCCTGCAGAGCTCGCGCGACACCGCCCCCGAGGTGGCCGTGCGCAAGCTCCTGCACGCTGCCGGTCTGCGTTTCCGCGTGAACGTCCCCGTCCCGGGCATGCCGCGGCGCACGATCGACATCGCTTGGGGCAAAGCCAAGATTGCCGTGTTTCTCGACGGCTGTTTCTGGCACGGCTGCCCTCAGCACGCCACTCAACCGAAGGCGAACGCGGAGTGGTGGCGAGCGAAGCTCGACAAGAACATGGCCCGTGACCTTGAGACGACCCGGCACCTCGAAGCTCGGGGGTGGACGGTTCTGCGATTCTGGGAGCACGAGGACCCGGCGACGATTGCGGAGCTCGTGACGCACACCAGAGGCGAAGCACGGGGGCGGGAAAGGGGACGGGGGGCGGATGGCTGATCGACTGCGATTCGTGGACATGTGTTCCGGAGCGGGCGGGCTGGCGTCGGGACTGGAGGCCGCCGGATTCTCGCCGATACTCCTGCTCGACAACAACGACCAGGCCTGCGAGACGCTGACGGCCAACCGGCCGCACTGGAACGTCGTCTGCGAGGATCTCGTCGATTTCCTTCCGGACGAGCACCCGGAAGCTCTGGACGTCGATCTCCTGTCTGCGGGGCTGCCACGGGTGAAGGCCGCGGCAGCGGTGGGACGTGCGGACAGCGACCGGGAACTGCGACTGCTCACTGCCACGATCTATCTGGTCCACGCGATCCAGCCACGTGCCCTGTTGCTGGAGAACCTGCCCGCTCTCGCGGAGTCCCGGGCGTACGCGGGCATACGCGACTTCGTCGAGGCCGAACTCACCCACCTCGGTTACCGGTTGCGCTGGTTCGTTCTGAACGCAGCGGACTTCGGGGTTCCGCAGGAGCGCCGGCAGGGCGTTCTCGTGGCTCTCAAGGAACAGTGGTTCCACGACTTCGCTCCGCCCGTGCCGACGGTCTCCGCACATGTCCCGGTCGGTCACGTGTTGCTCCCGTCCATGAAAGCCCGGGGCTGGCCTCAAGCCGAGGCCTGGGCGTCCCAGGCCTCGGCTGTGGCTCCGACGCTGGTCGGAGGCTCGGAGAATCGCGGCGGTGCGGACCTCGGCCCGTCCGGTACAAAGCGGGCCTGGGCACGCATGGGAGTGAACGCCGGCTCGTTGGCCGACGAGGTGCCGGGGCCCGAGTACGTGTGGCCGCGCTCGGACGACCCCGCGCATATGGTGAAGATCACGGTGGACCAGGCGGCCCTCCTGCAGTCATTCCCCCCGGAGTGGCGGATCACGGGCCGGAAGACATCCCGGTATCGGCAGATCGGTCATGCCACGCCGCCGCCGGTGGCCAGGGAACTCGGTGCGGCCGTAGCGACCGCTCTGCGCTCTGCCCACAGGGCGTAGACGAGGCGTACTGCGCACCTCGGGCCGCCGGCTAGACTTCGGGCCCATGAGTCACGTCGAGATACAACATTCCTCACCGGCGAAGTTCCGCATTCTGGATCTCTTCGCAGGTCCCGGTGGGCTCGATGTGGCTGCGCATGTCCTCGGGTACGAGGTGACCGGCATCGAGTGGGACGCCGGGGCATGCGCGACCCGCGCCAAGGCAGGGATGGACACCTTCCAGGGTGACGTCCGCCAGTACCGTGCCGCCTTCTTCCCTCACGCCCAGGTGCTGACTGGTGGACCGCCGTGCCAGACCTTCACTGTCGCCGGGCACGGCGCGGGTCGCAGGGCACTGGACGAGGTGCTCCGGTACATCGATCGCCTGCACACGGTGCTGCGCGACACCACTGATCACCCCGACCCGCTGAAGGCCTGGACGCAGGTCTTCAGGACCTGGCGGCAGATCCACGAAGAGCTCAGGCGCAAGGATGTCGAGGCCCGGGCGCTCAAGGCCGAGAAGCGCGCGGTGGAACAGTCCAGAACCGAGATGCGCAAGGTCATGCGGAAGAGGCTCGAGGAACTGGGCAACTCGAGGGAGGAGGCCAAGCGGCTCCTGAAGGAGCTCACGGCGCCTCGAACCCTCGAATTCCCGGATGCCGAGCTCACCGGTCTGCTCAAGGAATTCTGCGATCTGGACGGCGTGCTCGAGAAACTGAAGGTCAGGCTCGAGGAGCTGGGCGACGAGCGGACGGGACTCGTCCTGCAGCCCCTGTGGTGGATCATCGAACGGAGCAGGCGACCCGGGGCGACAGCCTACGAGGCAGTCGTCCTCGAGCAGGTGCCGGCGGTGATGCGGGTGTGGGAGGCGTACGCCGCGGTGCTCGACACCCTCGGATACCGGACCGCGACACAGCTCCTGCACACCGAGGCCTTCGGCGTTCCCCAGACCCGACGGCGCGCTGTGCTGATGGCCCGGCTCGACGGGGCCCGCCGTGATCCTCTTCCGCAGGTGGAGGAGACCCACAAGCTGTACCGCCGAGGGGCCTCCCTCACCGGACGAAGGAAGGCGGACCGCGCCGACACACTTCCTCTGGAGAACGCCGAGAGCGAGAACGGCCACCCCCGGAGGAAGCCCGAGGAGTGTGTCTCCATGGAGATCGCCCTGAGGAACGCCGAGCCGTTCTCGGACGGAAAGGTGCGCAGCCGCCCCCCGTTCACGGTCGTCTCCAACTACGGAACCGGCGGCGTGCCGGAGGCTCGTGGTCGGCGTGACCACGACACCCCTTCCGCCACCATCACCGGAAAGGTGTCGCGGAACCGCGTGGTCCACCAGGGCACCGACAAGGACCTCGACAACGACCTTGACCGTTTCAACAATGCCGAGGCAGGCGTGCTGCAGACGTTCCCCGCCGCATACCCGTGGGACGGCAACGACGTGCCGCAACAGATCGGCAACGCCGTGCCCCCCAGGCTCGCCCTGCACGTGCTGCGACACGTCCTCGAACCCGAGCTCGGCGAGAAGGAGGTCGAGGAGAGGCTGGAGAAGGGCGTCGGGAAGCTGGTGGCCTGGAAGCCCGAGCGGACGGTGAAACCCCTCGACCACCGCGGTCTGAAGGGTCACCCGCTCACTGGCAGGTGACCCTCCCGCTCAGATCTGCGCCGTCCGTCCTCTGACCGGAGCCGTCTCGAACAGATCGGCGAAGAAATCGGTGAGTGCTGCCACCGAAGCCTCCGGGACGGGCTCCTCGTCGGGCCCGTCCGGCAGGGAGCGCCGCGGGACCGACGGCGCTGTCTCGGCCTCCGCCACCCACCGACGCAACGCCTGGGGGTCGCGCGGCTCGTCCGGGGCCAACGCGTCGTAGACGAGGGTCGCCCCGGCGGCGTTGATCGCGGTCATGAGGCCCTCGATCTCACGGCCGGTGGCAGCGATCCCCCGCCCCAGGACACGCACCAGGGCCTGAGCGGTGGGCCGGTGATCGATGAGATCCCGTCGCAGGGCGGAGTGGATCAGGTCCTGGTTGGCGCAGGCCGCCACGACGGGGGAGTAGTCGCTCCCGTTGCGGAACATCTCCGCCGCCCACCACAGCCGCGAGAAGCACTGACGATCGAGCGCGCCCTTGAAGCGCTCCGGGTTGATCTTCGACTTGCTCGGGGCAAAGTGCCGCCATGCCACGTAATCCGGAGCCACGGCCAGGGCGAGATGGGTCCACAACCTCCGGTCCGCCGCCTCCCGCCGCGTGAGGCGGAGAGTGGCGTGGAGTCGCGGCGCCAGCCAGGCGTCGGCCTGGGTCCTGTTGTCACGGAACCCGTGCAGTGCATCCTCCACCAGTTCCCTGAGCTGTTCGACCTCCCAACGGGGATCGTCCTCCGACAGCGGTTCGACGACCTTGGCGAGGTCGACGCCCCCGTGACCCTCGACCCCCGTGAGGAGGTCCTCCGTGAGGAACGGGTCAGCCGCCGACGCGGACAGCAGGCCGAGCCGCTGGGGGAGGTGGTTCGGTTTCTCGATCACGCCTTGTCCCCTCGGTTCAACTGCTGGAGCCCGCGCAGGGCGTTGGTGAGTGCCTTGCTCGCGCCGGCGCGCCGCACGGCCGCGTAGTGGATACGGGTCTGGAGCTCCACCCATCCCGCATCGCCGGTGCGCCGCCGGTGGACCCGACGGAGTGCCTCCTCCACGTGGACGCCCGGAACGACGTCGGGCAGCATCTCGCGCAGTACTTCGCCCTGCCAGTCGGTGGGGAAGACCGGCGAGCCGTCGGGTTCCACCTCCAGGTCTCCGACGGAGCTGTGGAACACGGCGGTCCACACGTCCGTGGCCATCTGAGAGACGAGCAACTCGTGGACCTTGCCCTCGATCCCGCCGCTCTCGGCGCCCAGAAGATCGGAAAAGCCCTCGACGTCGGTGTTGACCAGGACGGTCGGCAGTCGACCCGAGGCATCCACGATCCACGGGGCGTCGGAGTAGGCGTGCAGCCACTCCCGGGAGCTCTTCGAGAAGCCCACCTGCTTCACGTCGAGGCGCAGTCCGCCGAGGGGCTCGTCGGCGACCACGTCGACGGTCCAGTCGTCGACGGTCTCGGCGATCGACCGGCCCGGCACCTCGTCGATCGTGGCGACGGCCTGGGCCGCCAGCGTGGCGCGCCCCACGTGGTCGTCGCGGAACACCTCAAGACCCCCGGACCACTCCTTGCTCCCGGGGGCGTCCTGTCGGAGTTCGACAGTGCTGCGCACATTTGTCTCACCGTCAGTGAGCACGGCGAGGACACGCAGGTCACTCCACGGGGCGTCGTCGGCAGCGGCGCCGGGCGGCAGAGTGACGGAGAGCCCGATCCTGGCCGAGACCCAGTCGTCGTGCTGCGCCACTCCCAGGGCCACGGTCCGCTGCGGAACGGAGTACGCCGAGGTGTCGAGGTGGTCACGGGTGCCGTCGGACAGTTTGAGAACGGCCGAGGTCACGCGAAGCACGACAGGGCGGTTGAGCCGCTTGTACGGGTAGAACTTCATGCCTCACTCCCCCTTGCCGGCACGCAGTTCGAGAACGAGCCGGGTCAGCACGGTTCGAACCGGGTGGCTGGTGACGTCGGTGGAACCGCTGAAGACCGCTCGCCGGGCACCGGGCAGGAAGCGGAGCACGCCGTCCTCGACTTCGCAGCCGTCCACGGCGACCAGCTCCCCCCAGTCGAGCCTGGGGCGGCTGCCGGACCTCACGTCGAGGAGGACCACCGGCGTCATGGGGGGCAGCTCGTCGGCACGGGGCAGCTTCACCTCTGCAGTGATCCGCCACTCTCCCGCCGAGCCGATCGAGGCATCCAGTCCGTCCAGCTCGGGCAGGACCTGCCCGGAGCCTCGCTTGGGGGCGGAAGCATGACGAGGGACGGTGAGTGCCTTCCGAAGCTTCGCGCCACCCTCGTCACCGGAGCGCCTGGGCCTGGCAACCAGTTCCTTCACTGCGGCGTTGACCTCGGTGGTCAGCCGGGAGATGCGGTGATGGGCGGTGTGCGACCAACGCAGGGTCAGTTCCTCCGTCTGCCCCCAGCGGTCGTGCTCGGGCGGCTCGGCCGCCCGCAGGAAGTCTTCCGCCTCTTCGGCGAACGGAGCAGACTCCCCGGCGGCGTTCCCCGCGAGGAGCACGGCCTGGAAGGAGTTGATGCCCAACGGCAGACCGGACACACCGGACTTCTTGATGGTCATCCGGTTGCCGCGCAGCGAGTGGACCTGGTTGGGAGCGCCGTCCTTGTCCTGCGCCTCCGTGACGAGGAGCACGGCCTGATGCGTGCCGACCGTGCCGCGACGACCGCCGCTGATGGGCAGCTTGAACGGGACGGTGCGCATGGCCACTTGACCGGCCTCGGTGAGCCGGTCCACGGTCGTCCCCTCGTAGAAGGCGCGGAGGGCCCGGGTCCGGGACGGCTCTTCCTCGGCGGGGTCGACCTTCTGCTCCTCGATGACGACCTGTCCGTTGCGCAAGGTACGGACGGAGGTCTCCAGCAGGGGAAGCCTGCTGCCTCCGGCGGTCATGGCCGCCCAGAAGTCCCGGCCCAGGGCCCGGACCAGTCGCTGGTGCATGACCTGGATGTCACGCGACCCGTCGTCGTCGATACCTTCCCCGTCGTCGTCGAGGTCGGGGGTGCTCTCGTCGAGGCTCGCCACGTCATGGGCACCGACGATGAGGAAGGAGGTGCCCGGCTCGTCGCCGTCACGGGTGAGGTGGAGGCTCTTGACCGTCTCCTCGTCCGCCCACCAGGAGCGCGCGACCTCCGCACCCGGGCTGTTCGGGTCGGGACGCCCGAGCCAGGCCGGGCCGGCATAGGGCTTGCCTTCGACCGTACGCCAGGGCAGCTCCAGTCGCCCGATGACCCGCCGCTCGGTCCGCCCCTCGTGGGCGACCGACAGCGTGGAGTTGATCAGCACCATGCCGAGTGCGCTCGTGGCCCAGAGCGTCGCCTTGCCGAGTCCGAACGAACCGCCCGCGCCACGCCCCGACTTGAGGCTCTCCAGCTGACGGCGGACGACAGCCGCGAACTTGCCGTCGTCGTAGTCGTCACCGGTGAGCCCGGACGCGTTGTAGTCGTCGATCCGCAGGAGGACGAGCCGCCCCTTCTCGAACATGTCGCGCACGCCGGCGTCGACGACCCGTCCGACCTTCTGATGGGACGCCGTCTGCGACACCGCGGCGTAGTGGGGGTGGAGCTCGTCCCAGAGGATCGCCTTGCGGAAGGCGTCCAGCATCTCGCCGGTGAGCTCGTGGATGGTGTAGCGAACGCGGACCGGCCGCCCGTTCTCGGTCAGCCGCTCGTCGAGACTGTTCTGGCAGGTCTCCCGCGCGAGCACCTGGACGTCCGCGTCGAAGGCGAAGGCCGCGGCATTGCCGCCGTCGCGTCCGCCGTCCTTGTAGCCGGGCCGGTGGTACCAGGTGACAGGGAGCCCCACCTGCGTGTCGGTGGTGCGGGTGTGCACCGTGCCGATGTCCGTACCGAGCGCCTTGGCGATCCCTTCCATCACAGTGGGGCGGGGGACGGACCGCTTGGCGATCCACGCCGAGACCGCGGCGCGGGTCAGCCCCAGCTCCTCCGCCAGTTCCGCCTGTGTCTTGCCCGTGAGCAACAGCTGTCGAGCCAGCCACGGCCCGAACTCCTCACCGGTCTCCACTCAACCACCCACTCCTCCGCTGCACTTGCGACACGGACAGGCTAATTTGACACGATGTCGAACGTCAACTTTTGCTTGACATCGACCGGCCCGCACCTCACCGTCACCGTCGACCGACTTGAACCAAATGGACGGAATGCGCCTTTTGACATTTTCGTCCCCGGGGTCGGCCGGAACTCGATTGGCGACTTTCGGCCAGGGGGGTCCAAAAAAAAGATCTTGTGCGGTCGACGGTGTCCCTACATGATCAAAGGTGACGGAATTCCGTCCCGCATGGAAACCCATCCAGGCGGCCCGGGGAGAGCTCTACCCATTTCTCTCCCTGAACTCGTCCCAAACGCCCGCCCGCGGAATTCCAGGAGGAGCCCGCAGTCGCGCGGCACAACAGGGGGTGACTCCCCTGATGTCGGAACGCGATCCGCACGGACGCCTCAGCAGGCGCCGTCGCGGAAATAGAACGTGCCCGCATACATTCTCCGTACCGGAATTCCAAAATCCGCTACGGCCAGGAACCAAATGGAGAACAATCCGTGGACGATGCCTCGGGGGACCCGGAGTCGAAGGACCACGCCCACTTTCTCCCGCTGTGCGCGCCCCCGTGGTCCGGGCGGGAACTCAGCGCGCTGCAGCTGGAATTGAGCCGGGCGCGTACCGACGCGGACAAGAAGCACATCATGGAAACCTCCGGCACGACGGTCGAGGAGCTCAACGAGCTGCACGGCTTCGACATTGACCTCGTCGGAGGCGACGCGACCGACGACGACTGACATCCGCCCCTAGAAACCTGCGCGACGGGCCGGCCTTGTGCAAGGCCCCTCACCGCCCCGGGCCTTGCTTCTGGTCCACGGCGACTCCCGATGACGGCTTGACGAGTGAGTGAGTACTTACCCACTCTAGAGGTGAGTGAACACT
>NZ_JBSGIW010000092.1:0-31318 GCF_053605265.1 Streptomyces sp. NPDC003943
TCGGGCGGCCCCCCGCCCCTTTTCTTCTCATGTTGTGTGCCCCCCACTTCGACGTTAGGGGGGGCCAACCTCATAACGGGGGCGCCCCCCTTCCGCTCTGTGTTCTGTTACTTCGTGTAGTAGCCGAACGCGTCCACGATCACGTCGATCAGACCCGCACGGTTGTAGATGTCGATCGTGCCCTGGCTCGACATCCCGACCACGACCTGGTTCGCCACCGTCACGCCCGGCACCGGGTTCAGGTTCGACATCGTCGGACGGGACGTCAGGGTCGACAGGTCCGGGTGGATCGTGAGGTACGTCGGGGACGTGGCGTTCGTGCCCGCGACGTTGAGGACCAGGGAGGTCGCGCCCGACTCCGGGATGCCGCCGTAGCCGGCCACGGGCAGGGTGCCGTAGTAGTCGCCGGGGATCTTCCCGTCGGTGCCGTAGTCACGGCTGTCGAGAAGACGGACCGGCTTCAGCGGCATGAAGCGGTCGCCCTGACCGGCCACGTTCGTGAAGTAGCCGGCGACGTCGCCGAGCAGGTCGACGGAGCCGCTGTGGTTGTACAGCGTCACCTTGCCGCTCTTCACCGGCACGGTCACCAGGCCGGCCACCGTCTGGTTGGCGACCATGTTCAGGTTGGAGGTCGACGGCCGGGTCGTCCCGTACGGGTAGACGGAGACGTAGGTCGAGGCCGTCGGCCTGGTCGCGGTCACGTTCATGACGACCGCGGTCACACCGGTCGACGGAACCCCGCCGCGGCCGGTGATCTGGAGGTCGACGGTCTTGCCGGCACCCAGCTTGGCCTTCGGCGCGCCGACGCCCGCCAGCGTGTTGAGGATACGGGCGGGGGTCACCGCCTTGAAGCGGTCACCGGCGCCGTCGAGCGTGTAGTAGCCGGACACGTCCACGAGCAGGTCGGCCGAGCCCCACGCGTTGTACAGCGTGACCTTGCCGTCCTTGCTGACCGGCACGGTCACCTGGTTCGGGACGTTGCGGCCCTTCGGCACGTTCAGGTTCGAGACCAGCGGGCGGGGCGTCCCGGTCGGGTACACCGCGATCCACGTGCTGTTGGTCGCGTTGGTCACCGTCACGTTCAGGACGACCGCGGACACGCCGGTCGGGGCGACCCCGCCGCGGCCGGTGACCTGGAGGTTCACCGTGCCGCCCTGGCCGACCTTGGCCTTGGGCGCGCCGACACCGGCGATGGTGTTGAGGATGCGGGCCGGGGCGACGGGACGGAAGGTGGAGACGCCGTCGTGCGTCACGTACACCGTGCCGGTGGTGCGCAGAGCGGCGCCGGAACCGTCGGCGGCCGGGGCGCTCAGCTCCCAGCTGTAACCGCCGTCGGCGACCGTGGCACCGTTCGCGTTCTTGGCGTCCCACGAGGTCTCGACCAGGCCACGGGTCTGCAGCCCGCTCTTGGTGCGCACCACGGCGCCCGTCCGGTCCTTGACGGTCAGCGTCCAGGACGCGACCGGCTTGGACAGCCACCACGAGCCGGTCCAGGCGGAGCCGCCGGACAGGTTGATGATGTCGGAGGGCACGACGGAGTCGACGACGGACACCGGCGAGGTGGGCACGCCGCTCGGGACGACGTGGATGCGCTGCTGGTTGTCGGTGAAGACGGTGTTGCCGCCGAAGCGGTCCACGCTCCAGCCGGTCTCCGGCATGCCGTCCGGCAGGGTGCCGAGGTCGCGGGTCGCGCCGCCGCCGCGCAGCGGCGTCAGGGCCAGCACGTCGCCCTTGGTGTACGAGACGAAGCCGTCGCCGAGCCGCGCCGCACCGTGCGCGGGCAGCGGCGTGTTGACCTGGCTCGCGGTGTTGAGCACACCGGACTTCGTGTCGCACTTCCAGTAGAGGTCGGCGCCGACGGACTGGACGTCCTTCAGGACGCAGTCGGCGACGGTGACCGTGCGGACCGTGGCACCGGTGCGCACGTCGATCGCGGCGACGGCGCCGGCCGTGCCGGTCGCGGTCCACAGCGTGGGGCCGTTGATCGCGGTCGGGCCGGTGCCGAGGTTCCGGGTGAAGACGGCCTTCAGGGCGTCCAGGTCGAAGACCCGGCGCTCACCGGTGGTCAGGCGGTACGAGGCGTAGTGGCCCGACGCCTCCAGGTCACCCGCGACGGAACCGGCCGACAGGGCGGTGCCGGGCAGCGACGCGCCGTCGGCGAGGACGGACAGCGCCGCACCGGTCTGGCGGACCACGCGGCCGTCGCCGGTCGGCACCTCCCAGGAGGTGTCGAGCTTGTCGTCGGTGCCGTGGTCGACCCGCTCGCCCGCGACGAGCGGACCGCCGGTCTTCATCTCGATGGAGCGCAGCCGGTACTCGCCCGACGGGACCTGGTCGAGGGTGCGCAGGACGCCCTGCGCGGCGGAGATGCGGTGGGTCATGGTGCGGTTGCCCGGCACGACGGCGACCTTGCCGGCCGCGAAGGTGTCGTCGGCGCCCGCCTGCACGCGGTAGACCACGTGCTCCGCGTCGTTGCCCTTGACGACGGCGAGCAGGGCGCCGCCGAGCAGCCGCGGACTGGCCACGAGCCCGTCGAGGACCGTCTTCTGGTCGCCGCCGGCGAAGGGGCGGGACAGCAGCTGCTTGTCGGTGCCGGAGGTCAGGCTCAGGACCTGGTCGCCCTGGACGGCCACCGGGACGTCGGAGCCGGTCCAGTCGGTCTCGCGCGCCGGCGCGGACAGGTCGCCCTTGAGGTCCCAGATCTGGAGCTTGTGCGCGTCCGTCACCCGGAGCAGGTTGTCGCCGTCGACGACCGAGGAACTGGCGTAGGTGCCGAAGGTGACCGGCTTCGGCGCGTCGCCGGACAGGTCGACCCACGAGGTGGCGGGCTGCTCGTCGTTGCCGATGGAGTAGTAGACCTGGAAGCCGTGGGAGTTGGCGCCCCAGAACTTGAAGTCGTAGGCGCCGTCCGGCAGTCCGGCGACCGCCGTGTCCTGCACGGCGCCGTTCACGAGCGAGACCGCGTGCAGGCCGCCGCCGGTGCCGGTGCCGCCGGTGACGACCGTACGGCCGACCAGGCCGAGGACCGTCTGGCCCGCGGGGATCTGGACGGTCTCCTCGGCGCCGCCTGCGGCGTCCTGGAGGACGACCTTGTTCGTCGCCTGGTACCAGCGGGCGACGGTGTCGTCGGCGCCGTTGGTGAAGACGTCCGTGGCCCCCTGGGCGTCGAACGTCCTGTCGCTGCCGTCGGCGTACGAGAACCAGCGGTAGAAGCCGGCCTTCCCGTCACCCTGCAGGAAGCCGGTCGCGCCGGCCCGGACGACCGCGGCGTCGGCGGCGGCGGTCTCCTCGGCCGGAATCACCAGCTCGGCCGGCGCGTCCGCCGTCTCGGCGGCGTAGGCGACGCCCGCGACGGCCGGCGTCAGAGAGATCAGTACCGCGGTCGCCGCGGCCAGTGAGAGGGCGCTGCTGCGCCGCTTGCCCCACCCCGTGTGCATCAAATCGAACCCCTCCCCAGAGATCCAAGTGGGCTGAGGGTAACAGGGCTTCGAATGCGTTCAAAACGAGATTCGGGACGAAGTTCCGGTACGCGAGAGGGGTGGCCCCCGCCGAAGCGGAGGCCACCCCTCCTATCCGTCCTGTCTGTCCCGTCCGGGCGACTACTGCTTCACCGTGATCCGGTCCGCCGCCGGCACCTGCAGCGGCGCCGCCGGCGAGGAGTGCGCGGCCAGGTAGGCGTTGAACACGTCCAGGTCGGAGGCGCCGACCAGCTTGTTGGTGCCGGTGGCGAGGGCCGCGAAGCCGTCGCCGCCGCCCGCGAGGAACTCGTTCATCGCGACGCGGTAGTTCTTCGCCGGGTCGATCGGCTCGCCGTTCAGCTTGACGGTGCCGTCGACGACGCGGTCAGCGCCCGACTTCGTCATGTCCAGCGTGTAGGTGAGGCCCTTCGACACCTGGAGGATCTTCACCGCGTTCAGGTTCGATCCGCTGACCTGCTGCTTGAGCGCCGCGATCAGGTTGGCGCCGGACAGGTCGACCACGTTCATCATGTTGGTGAACGGCTGCACGGTGAAGGACTCGCCGTAGGTCACGACTCCGTCGCCCTCGGCGCCGGACTGCTTGTAGACGAGGTCGGCGCGGATGCCGCCCGGGTTCATCAGGGCCAGCTGCGCGCCGCCCTTGCCGGCCGGGGCGAGGCCCTCCAGCTGGGCGTCGGCGATCAGGTCGCCGAGGGGCTTCTCGTACGCCGTGGAGCCGCGGCCGTTGATGTCGGCGGCGATGTAGCCCTGCGGGCGGTTGGCGACCGGCGCCGCGAGCTGCTTCCACTCGGCGATCAGCTGCGAGATGTCCTCGGCCTTCGGGACGTCACGGCTGACGACGTGGTTCGCCGAGGCGACCGCGGTGCGGACGATGTCCTTCGTGCGCCGGTCGTACGTCAGCGTGGTGTCCGTGTAGAGCTTGCCGAACGAGGACGCAGAGGTGACCAGGCGCGGCCGGCCCGACGGGTCGGGGATGGTGCACACGTACGCCTGGTGGGTGTGGCCGGTGACCAGCGCGTCGACCTGCGGGTCGATGTTCTTGGCGATGTCGACGATCGCGCCGGAGACGCCCTCGCCCTCACCGTCGCCGTCACCGTCGCAGTTGTAGTTGTACGCGGACGAGGCCGGCATGCCGCCCTCGTGGATCAGGGCGACGATGGACTTGACGCCCTGCCGCTCCAGGATCTTCGTGTACTTGTTGATCGTCTCGACCTCGTCGCCGAACTTCAGGCCCTTGACGCCCTCGGCGGTGACGACGTTCGGGGTGCCCTTCAGGGTCACGCCGATGAAGCCGATGCGGACGCCGTCCTTCTCCCAGACGAAGGTCGGGTCGAGGATCGGCTTGCCGGTCTTCTCGTCCGTCACGTTGGCCGCGAGGTACGGGAAGTCGGCGCCCTTGAACTCCTTGCCGTCCACGTAGCAGCCGGCGGTCGGGTGACAGCCGCCGTTCTGCATCCGGGCCAGCTCCAGGGCGCCCTCGTCGAACTCGTGGTTGCCGACCGAGGTGACGTCCAGGTCCAGGTCGTTCATCGCCTGGATGGTCGGCTCGTCGTGGAAGAGACCGGAGAGCAGCGGCGAGGCGCCGATCAGGTCACCGGCGGCGGCCGTGATGGAGTAACGGTTCCCCTCGCGGGCCTGGCGCAGGTGCGTCGCCAGGTACTCGACACCGCCCGCGTCGACCTTCTCGGTGGTGCCGTCCGGCTTCACCCGGGTGACCTGGCCGGACGAACCGGCCGGCGGCTCCAGGTTGCCGTGCAGGTCGTTGAAGGAGAGCAGCTGGACGTCGACCATCCGCCCCCAGCCCTTGCCGTTGGTGCCTCCGTACGCGGCGGCGTCGGCCCCGCTGTCCTGCGAGGCACCGGCCGGCATCGCCGCCACCAGCGCGCCGACGGTGGCGAGCCCCGCCCCGAGGGCGAGGATCCGCCGCCCCGCCTTGTTGTTCTTCCGCGTCGCTGCCATCTCTCCCCAGTTCCCTGAACGACTCCGGTTCTGCCCGCGCAGCCTAGAGTCAACGCGCGTAGCGCAACAGGGGGTAGCGGGTTACGAGGTGGTTGCCTTTGTCCACGTGCGGGCCGCCGGGGCGACTTCCGCTGGGGCCACCTGACAGTCTCCGTTTGATCTCCCACGGGCCGGGACACGCCCGCCGTAGGCTCGTAGCCATGACTCCTGACACGGCGCCGGCCCTCGAACCCGGTCGGCAGATCCACACCTACGACGAGCTGAGCCCCGAACAGGTGACGGACGTCCTCGACCTGCTCGCGGCGGCCGACCACGCCGACGGCGTGCACGCCGTGTCCGAGCAGGGGCGGCTCTACCTGCGCCACGGCAGGCGGGAGGGCGTCCGCCACTTCCTGCTGACCGTCGGCTCGAACCTCTACGGCTACGCCCAGCTGGAGGAGACCGACCCGGTCGAGGCCCCGGCCGCCGAGCTGGTCGTGCACCCGGCGCACCGCGGCCGCGGACACGGGCGGGCGCTCGGCACGACGCTGCTCGACACGACGGGCAAGCGGCTGCGGGTGTGGGCGCACGGCGGCAAGCCGGCCGCCCGGCACCTGGCCCAGGTGCTCGGCCTGACCCTCTTCCGCGAACTGCGCCAGCTCCGCCGGCCCCTGGCGCCGCTCGACATCCCGGAGCCGGTCCTGCCGGCGGGCGTCACCGTCCGCACCTTCGTGCCCGGCCAGGACGACACGGCCTGGCTCGCCGTGAACGCGACCGCGTTCGCCCACCACCCGGAGCAGGGCTCGCTCACCCAGCGGGACCTGGACGACCGGATGGCGGAGCCGTGGTTCGACCCGAAGGGCTTCTTCCTCGCGGAGAAGGAGGGCCGGCTCGTCGGCTTCCACTGGACGAAGGTGCACGCCGAGGAGCAGCTCGGCGAGGTGTACGTGGTCGGCGTGCTGCCCGAGGCCCAGGGCGGCGGCCTCGGCAAGGCGCTCACCGCGACGGGCCTGCGGCACCTGGCGGCCGAGGGGCTGTCCACGGCGATGCTGTACGTGGACGCGGACAACACGGCGGCGGTGACGGTGTACGAGCGGCTGGGCTTCCGCACGCACGAGGTGGACCTGATGTACCGCGCGGAGTCGTGAACTAGCCGATCGGAGGAGGCGGTTGACACCGCCTCCTCTCTTTCACGTCCGTGATCGACGGCTTGGGCCCCGGAAGGCCCGCACGTGCACGCCGGGCACCACTGGGTGCGGTGCCGCGTCCGCGTCCTGTCCCCTGCCCCGGTCGGGCACGTGGGTCCGGGGCGGTTGACTGCGCCCCGCGTCGCCACAACTCCCTCGCCCGCCGCGCTTCCTTGCGCCGCCGTTTCCTCAACCGACGCTTGGCAGAGGGAGCGTTCCTCCTCCGGAGTTCGGTGCGCAGCTCCCGTTCCCGCGTCCGGATGCGGTCGAGTTCCCGCCCGGCCGTGATCTCGCCGTCGGACGTCGTAGCGATGCGCAGGCGCAGAAAGGACCGGCTCGCGACCCCGCCCCCGATCCGCCCCCGATTCCCTCACGTCACGTCCTCGTTACCGACCATTCAGACGCGCTTGCGACGCTCACGCAATGAAGCGCTCCGTGCCCGCCCCCACCAGGGCCCTCCCCAAAGGGAGGCTTCCCTCGCCCACGGCCCGCTCCGACGCGCCCGACCTGCCCTTCGCGCGGAAGAATGGGGCCATGAGCCAGCAGCCCGCCGAGGTACCGGTCCAGCCCAAGAAGAACGCCTCCGCAAAGAGCGCGAAGAACGCCACCAAGGCCCAGCCTTCACTGGGCTCCATAGCCACACACCGGCCGCACGCCGTGAACGGCGCGTCCGTGAGCGAGCTCGCGCCCGACCTGGACGCCGATCTCGACGCGTACGAAGAGGAGGAAGGCGGCGCGAGCGAGCTGCCGCAGGGGCGGTTCCTGGACCGTGAGCGCAGCTGGCTGGCGTTCAACGAGCGGGTGCTCGAACTCGCCGAGGACCCGACGACACCCCTCCTCGAACGGGCGAACTTCCTCGCGATCTTCGCGTCGAACCTGGACGAGTTCTTCATGGTGCGCGTGGCCGGCCTCAAGCGCCGCATCGCCACCGGCGTGGCCACCCGCTCCGCGTCCGGGCTCCAGCCCCGCGAGGTGCTCGAGCTGATCTGGACGCGCTCGCGCGAGCTGATGGCACGGCACGCCGCCTGCTTCCAGCAGGACGTCGCTCCGGCGCTCGCCGACGAGGGCATCCACCTGATCCGCTGGCCGGAGCTCACGGAGAAGGAGCAGGCGCGCCTCTTCACCCTCTTCCGCCAGCAGATCTTCCCGGTGCTCACGCCGCTGGCCGTCGACCCGGCGCACCCCTTCCCTTACATCTCGGGGCTCTCGCTCAACCTCGCGGTCGTCGTCCGCAACCCGGTCAGCGGCCACCGCCACTTCGCGCGCGTGAAGGTGCCGCCGCTGCTGTCCCGCTTCCTGGAGGCGTCGCCGGAGCGCTACGTCCCCCTGGAGGACGTCATCGCGGCGCACCTGGAGGAGCTGTTCCCGGGGATGGAGGTGCTCGCGCACCACATGTTCCGGGTGACGCGGAACGAGGACCTGGAGGTCGAGGAGGACGACGCCGAGAACCTGCTCCAGGCCCTGGAGAAGGAGCTCATGCGGCGCCGCTTCGGCCCGCCGGTGCGCCTGGAGGTCGAGGAGTCGATCGACCCGTACGTGCTCGACCTGCTGGTCCGCGAGCTGAAGGTCTCCGACTCCGAGGTCTATCCGCTGCCCGGCCCGCTCGACCTCACGGGCCTCTTCGGCATCGCCTCGCTCGACCGGCAGGAGCTGAAGTTCCCGAAGTTCGTCGCCGGCACCCACCGCGACCTCGCCGAGGTCGAGTCGGCGTCCGCGCCCGACATCTTCGCGGCGGTGCGCGAACGCGACGTGCTGCTCCACCACCCGTACGACTCGTTCTCCACGTCCGTGCAGGCGTTCCTGGAGCAGGCCGCGGCCGACCCGGACGTCCTCGCGATCAAGCAGACGCTGTACCGCACCTCCGGCGACTCGCCGATAGTCGACGCGCTCATCGACGCCGCCGAGTCCGGCAAGCAGGTCCTCGTCCTCGTCGAGATCAAGGCCCGCTTCGACGAGCAGGCCAACATCAAGTGGGCGCGGAAGCTGGAGGAGTCCGGCTGCCACGTCGTCTACGGCCTGGTCGGGCTCAAGACCCACTGCAAGCTGTCGCTGGTGGTCCGGCAGGAGGGCGAGACCCTGCGCCGCTACAGCCACGTCGGCACCGGCAACTACCACCCGAAGACCGCCCGGCTCTACGAGGACCTCGGCCTGCTCACCGCCGACCCGCAGGTCGGGGCGGACCTCTCCGACCTGTTCAACCGGCTGTCCGGCTACTCGCGCCGCGAGACCTACCGGCGCCTGCTCACCGCGCCCAAGTCGCTGCGCGACGGCCTGGTCTCCCGGATCAACAAGGAGATCGCGCACCACCGCGCCGGCCGGCCCGCGTACGTGAAGATCAAGGTCAACTCGATGGTCGACGAGGCCGTCATCGACGCCTGCTACCGGGCCTCGCAGGCCGGCGTGCCGGTCGACATCTGGGTCCGCGGCATCTGCGCCGTGCGCCCCGGCGTCGAGGGCCTGTCCGAGAACATCCGGGTCCGCTCCGTCCTCGGGCGCTTCCTGGAGCACTCCCGGATCTTCGCCTTCTGCAACGGCGGCGAGCCGGAGGTGTGGTTCGGCAGCGCCGACATGATGCACCGCAACCTGGACCGCCGCATCGAGGCCCTGGTCCGGGTCACCGATCCCGCTCACCGGGCCGCCCTCACCCGGCTCCTGGAGACCGGGATGTCCGACACCACCTCCTCCTGGCACCTCGGCCCGGACGGGAACTGGACGCGGCACGCGACCGACCCCGAGGGCCAGCCGCTCCGGCACGTCCAGGAGATGCTCATCGACGCGCGGAGGCGCCGGCGTGCACAACCCTGACCACGACGTCACGACGTCCGACGCGACCCGCACGGACTCCACCGTCACCACGACGGCGGGCCTCCCGTCGGGCGTCCACGCGGGCGTCCCGGCGCTCGTCCCGGCGACGGCCGTGAACGCGGACGCGACCGCGGGCGAGGTCGTCGCCCCCTATCTGCACGCCCGGGCCGCGGACTTCCTCCGCGGCCTGCGGCTGCACACCGAGAGCGGCGCCGACACGGCCGGCTCCGAGGCCGCCGCCCGCACCCTGCGGGCGGCGGCCCGCCGGATCAGCGGCACCCTGCACACCTTCCGGCCGCTGCTCGACGCCGCCTGGGCCGACCAGCTCCGCGCCGAGCTGGCCTGGCTCTCCGGCACGCTCGCCCTGGAGCACGCCTGCACCTCCCGGCTCGTCCGCCTGGTGGACGCGCTGTCCCGGCTGTCGAGCGGCGGCGCGCAGGGACCGGTGCCCGCCGCCCGCGGTACGGAGACCAGCCGGGGTCTCACCGTCGGCGCCGCCCGGGCCGGCGCCCTGCTCGAACGCCAGCTCACCCTGGCCCGTACGCGGGCGCACTCCGCCTCGCTCCAGGCGCTCGGCTCCTCCCGCTTCCACGCCGTCGCCGACTCCGTCGCGCTGCTCGCCTCCGAGGTGCCGCTCGGCCCGGCCGGCGCCGCCCGCGCCGCCGACGTCCTGGACGCCCCGGCCGCGGCCGTCGAACGCCGGCTGCGCGACGCGGTCGCCGCGCTGCCGCTGACCCGGGCGGCCCACCCGTACAACGCCGACGCCCTCGCGCTCGCCGCCGGCGAGTCCCAGGACACGCCCTGGCACCAGACCCGCGGCCTGCTGCGGCTGCACCGGTACGCGGGCGAGGTGCTGCACGGCGGCGCCGACCCCGACCCGGTCCTGTACGAGGCCGCCCGCGCCCTCGACCGGCACCGCGACGCCGCCGAGGCCGCCGCCGCGGCCGCCGCGGCCGCCCGCACCCCCCGGATCGCCCCGGCCACCGCCTACGCCCTCGGCGTCCTCCACGCCGACCAGCGCCACGACGTCGAAGCCGCCCGCTTCGCCTTCCAGCGCGCCTGGTCCCGCACGACGGCCCCGGTCCCGTGACCTCCCCCGCCCCGATCCTCGCCGCGGGCGCGGTCCTGTGGCGCCCGGCGGCATCGGGCGAGGGCGTCGAGATCGCGCTCGTACACAGGCCGAAATACGACGATTGGTCGCATCCGAAGGGCAAGCTCAAGGCCGACGAGACCTTCGCGGACTGCGCGGTCCGCGAGGTCCTGGAGGAGACGGGCCACTCCTGCGTGCTCGGCGCCCGTCTCCCGACCGTCCGCTACCCGGTGAACGGCCGCCCCAAGGAGGTCGCCTACTGGACGGCCCGCGCCCTGGGCGGCACCTTCACCCCCGGGCGCGAGGTCGACGCCCTCGCCTGGCTGCCGCCCGCCGCGGCCCGCGCCCGCCTCACCCAGCCGCGCGACCGCGAGCTCCTGAGCGCCCTGCTGGCCGTCGCCCCCCGCTGAGCCCGCACGCCTGCCGTCACTCACCGCCGAGCCGCGCGGGCCCCCTGGCCGAGCCTGCAGACCCCCGTCGCCGCGCGCCCGGGCACCCCGCACCGCCACTTCCGGCACGGTTCACTTCCCGTTCACTCTCCTCCGTCGACGGCTTCACCTGATCTGCCTAATTTCGGCCGTACACGGTGCACCGCTCAGTACCGCACCGGACACCCCGACACGCGCCGCCGTAGAAACGTTCAGGACACCAAGGTCCACGACATGGCGGCTTCTGGAAGGAACACCCGAAAGTGAAGCTTTCGAAGAACGGGCTTCGCGCCTCCGCGATCGGTGCCCTCGTCGTCTCCGGCGCGCTCGTCCTCTCGGCGTGTGGTTCGGACAACAACAACGAGCCCACCAAGGACGGCGGCAAGACCTCCGCCGCGGCGTCGAACATCAAGTGCGACGGCGCCAAGGGCCAGCTGCTCGCCGCCGGCTCCTCCGCGCAGAAGAACGCGATGGACCTGTGGGTCAAGAACTTCCAGGCCGCCTGCTCGGGCGTCGAGGTGAACTACCAGGCCATCGGCTCCGGCGGTGGCATCACCAAGTTCAACCAGGGCCAGGTCGCCATGGCCGGCTCCGACTCCGCCCTGAAGGACGAAGAGGTCGCGGCCTCGCAGAAGGTCTGCGCCGGCGGCAAGGGCATCAACCTCCCGATGGTCGGCGGCCCCATCGCCATCGGCTACAAGCTGGACGGCGTGGACAACCTGGTCCTGGACGCCCCCACCCTGGCGAAGATCTTCGACACGAAGATCACCAAGTGGAACGACCCGGCGATCGCCAAGCTGAACCCGGGCGCCAAGCTCCCCGGCTCCACCATCCAGGCCTTCCACCGCTCGGACGAGTCGGGCACCACCCAGAACCTGGGCAAGTACCTCTCCGCCACCGCCCCGGCCGACTGGAAGTACGACCCGAAGACCAAGTCGTGGCCCGCCCCGGGTGGCCAGGCCGCCAACGGCTCCTCCGGTGTCGCCACCGCGGTCAAGGACGCCGAGGGCTCCATCGGCTACTTCGAGCTCTCCTACGCGACCGCCAACAAGATCAGCACGGTCTCCATCAACACCGGCGCCTCCGCCCCGGTCGCGGCCACCACGGAGAACGCCTCCAAGGCCATCGCCGCCGCCAAGATCAAGGGCACCGGCTCCGACCTGGCCCTCTCCCTCGACTACACGACCAAGGCCGAGGGCGCCTACCCGATCACCCTGGTCACGTACGAGATCGCCTGCGACAAGGGCAACAAGGCCGAGACCCTGCCGACCGTGAAGGCGTTCCTCAACTACACCGCCAGCGAGGAGGGCCAGAAGGTCCTCTCCGACGCCGGCTACGCCCCGCTCCCGGCCGAGATCGCCGCCAAGGTGCGCGCGATCGTCCCGACCCTGTCCTGACCCCCGGCCGGGGGCGGCCCCTCACCTCCCGTGGAGGGACCGCCCCCGGCATCCGGTGCACCGCCGCCAGGAGCCAGTACCAGAGCCCCGCGCTCGTACCGGCTCCGCAGACCGGAGAAACACAGATGGCTACTTCGACACCAGAGATACAGAGGAGCCGGCGCGCCAAGAGCGCGACCCGCCCCGGGGACCGCATCTTCAGCGGTCTGTCCCGCGGCTCCGGCATCACCCTCCTCGTGATCATGGCCGCGATCGCGGTCTTCCTCACCTACCGCGCGATCAACGCGATCTCGAACGACAGCACCAACTTCTTCACCACCTTCGAGTGGAACCCGGCCGGCAACCCGCCCGTCTTCGGCATCGCCGTCCTCGCCTTCGGCACGATCGTCTCCTCGGTCATCGCCATGGCCATCGCCGTGCCCGTCGCCATCGGCATCGCGCTGTTCATCTCGCACTACGCCCCGCGCAAGCTGGCCAAGCCGCTCGCGTACGTGGTCGACCTGCTCGCCGCCGTGCCCAGCATCATCTACGGCCTGTGGGGCGCGATCTTCCTCGTCCCGTACCTGGACGGCCTCAACAAGTGGCTCGACCAGTACCTGGGCTGGACGTACATCTTCGACAAGTCCAGCGACGGCGTCGCCCGCAACATCTTCACCGTCGGCATCCTGCTGGCGATCATGATCCTTCCGATCATCACCAACGTGACCCGCGAGGTCTTCCTCCAGGTCCCGCGGATGCACGAGGAGGCCGCGCTCGCCCTCGGCGCCACGCGCTGGGAGGTCATCCGCATGTCGGTGCTGCCCTTCGGCCGCTCCGGCATCATCTCCGCGTCGATGCTCGGCCTCGGCCGCGCCCTCGGCGAGACGATGGCCGTCGCCGTGGTCCTCTCCCCGAGCTTCGTGCTCTCGGGCCACCTGCTCGACCCGGGCGGCGGCACCTTCGCCCAGAACATCGCCGCGAAGTTCAACGAGGCCAACGAGTTCGGCCGGGACGCCCTGATCGCCTCGGGTCTCGTCCTCTTCGTCATCACCCTGCTGGTCAACGGCGCCGCCCGCATGATCATCGCGCGCCGCAAGGAGTACTCGGGGGCGAACGCATGAGCCACGCCGTACAGGACCGTCCGGTGGACGTCTCCCCGCGCCGCTCCCTCTCCCACGCCCGGCTCCCGCGCTGGACGCCCGCCGCCGTCGCGGCCGGCTCCGTCGCCGCGGGCTGCGGTCTCGGCCTCGCCGCCGGCTGGCACAGCAAGGTCCAGTGGGGCCTGGTCTCCGCGCTGCTCTTCGTGCTCGTCACGTACGCCGTCACCGCGAAGGTCGAGGGCGCCCGGCAGGCCAAGGACCGCGTCGCCACCAGCCTCGTCTGGGTCTGCTTCATCCTGGCCGTCGTGCCGCTGCTGTCCCTCGGCTGGGTCACGATCAGCAAGGGCCTCGAGGTCCTCGACCCGTACTTCCTCAGCCACTCCATGAACGGCGTCCTCGACGCCGAGGCCGGCGGCGGCGTCTACCACGCGCTGCTCGGCACCATCGAGCAGGTCGGCATCGCGACCCTGATCGCCGCGCCGATCGGTCTGCTCACCGCGGTCTACCTGGTCGAGTACGGCAGCGGAAAGCTCGCCAAGGCCGTCACCTTCTTCGTCGACGTCATGACGGGCATCCCGTCGATCGTCGCGGGCCTCTTCATCCTCGCCACCTGGAACCTGATCCTGGGCTTCGGCCCCTCCGGTTTCGCCGGCGCGATGGCCCTCGCGATCCTGATGATGCCGGTCGTGGTCCGCTCCACCGAGGAGATGCTGAAGCTCGTCCCGAACGAGCTGCGCGAGGCCTCCCTCGCCCTGGGCATCCCCAAGTGGCGCACGATCCTGAAGGTGGTCCTGCCCACCGCGATCGGCGGCATCACCACGGGCGTCATGCTCGCAGTCGCCCGCATCACCGGTGAGACGGCCCCCGTCCTCCTCCTCGTGTTCGGTACGAAGCTCATCAACCCGAACCCCTTCGAAGGCGCCCAGTCCTCCCTGCCGCTCTACGTGTACGAGCAGTACGCGGTCGGCACCGACGCCGCCGTGGCCCGCGCCTGGGCCGCCGCGCTCGTCCTGATCGCCTTCGTCATGATCCTCAACCTGGTGGCCCGCGGCATCGCCCGCTGGAAGGCCCCGAAGACCGGCCGCTGACCGCGGCAAAACTGGAAGTGATTCTGATGGCCAAGCGAATCGACGTCAGCGGCCTCTCCGCCTACTACGGCAACCACAAGGCGATCGACGACATCTCCATGACCGTCGAGCCCCGCTCCGTGACGGCCTTCATCGGCCCGTCCGGCTGCGGCAAGTCCACCTTCCTGCGCACCCTGAACCGCATGCACGAGGTCACCCCCGGTGGCCGCGTCGAGGGCAAGGTGATGCTGGACGACGAGAACCTGTACGGCGCCGGCGTCGACCCGGTCGCGGTGCGCCGCACCGTCGGCATGGTCTTCCAGCGCCCCAACCCCTTCCCCACCATGTCGATCTTCGACAACGTGGCGGCGGGCCTGCGTCTGGCCGGCTCCTACAAGAAGTCCGAGCTCTCCGACATCGTCGAGCGCTCCCTCAAGGGCGCCAACCTCTGGAACGAGGTCAAGGACCGCCTGAACAAGCCGGGCGCCGGCCTCTCCGGCGGTCAGCAGCAGCGTCTGTGCATCGCCCGCGCCATCGCGGTCGAGCCCGACGTGCTGCTGATGGACGAGCCCTGCTCGGCCCTCGACCCGATCTCCACCCTCGCCATCGAGGACCTGATCGGCGAGCTGAAGGAGCGCTTCACGATCGTCATCGTGACGCACAACATGCAGCAGGCCGCCCGCGTCTCGGACCGTACGGCATTCTTCAACCTGGCGGGCGTGGGCCAGCCGGGCAAGCTGATCGAGCTGGACGACACCGAGCGCATCTTCTCCAACCCGAGCGTCCAGGCGACCGAGGACTACATCTCCGGCCGCTTCGGATAAAGCAGTCGTACGGTGCTGCATGGCGGTGCCGCCGTACGACGCAGAAGGGCCCGGCTCCCCACAGGGGAGCCGGGCCCAACCACGTTCCGCGGAGTCCTCGCGGTCAGCCGGTCAGCCGGTCAGCCGAAGACGAGCTTGATCAGGTAGTAGCTCAGCGCGGCGACGATCGCCGCGGCCGGCATCGTGATGAACCAGCCCATGACGATGTTCTTGGCGACGCCCCACCGCACCGCGTTCACGCGCTTGGTGGCGCCCACACCCATGATCGCCGAGGTGATGACGTGGGTCGTGGAGATCGGCGCCTTGAAGAGGAACGCCGTCACGAACATGATCGACGCACCGGTCGTCTCCGCGGCGAAGCCCTGCGGCGGGTCCAGCTCGATGATCTTGCGACCGAGGGTCCGCATGATCCGCCAGCCACCCGCGTACGTACCGAGCGAGAGCATCACGGCACAGGCGAGCTTCACCCACACCGGGATCGGGGCGTCCGCGCTCTGCACGTCACCGATGACCAGGGCCATCACCACGACACCCATCGTCTTCTGGGCGTCCTGGAGGCCGTGGCCGAGCGCCATGCCGGCCGCCGAGACCGTCTGCGCGATACGGAAGCCGCGCTTCGCCTTGTGCGGGTTGGCCTTGCGGAACAGCCACAGGATCACGCACATCACCAGGTAACCGGCGATGAGACCGACCACCGGGGACAGGAACATCGGGATGACGACCTTGTCCAGGACGCCGGACCAGATGACCTCCGTACCGCCCGCGAGCGCCGCGCCCACCATGCCGCCGAACAGCGCGTGCGAGGAGGACGAGGGAAGGCCGAAGTACCAGGTGATCAGGTTCCACACGATCGCGCCGAGCAGGGCGGCGAAGAGGATGGCCATCCCCGAGTTGCCCGTCGGCGTCTCGATCAGGCCCTTGCTGACCGTGTGCGCGACGCCGCTGCCGAGGAAGGCTCCGGCGAGGTTCATGACCGCGGCCATCGCGAGGGCCGCCCGCGGGGTCAGCGCCCGCGTCGACACCGAGGTGGCGATGGCGTTCGCCGAGTCGTGGAATCCGTTCGTATACGTGAAGCCGAGCGCGACCAGGATGGTCACGACCAGGGCGAAGGTGTCCACGAAGCTCAGGACTCCTTGACGGCGATGGTCTCCACCGTGTTCGCCACGTGCTCGAAGGCGTCCGCCGCCTCTTCGAGGACATCCACGACCTGCTTGAGCTTCAGCACCTCGATGGCGTCGTACTTGCCGTTGAAGAGGTGGGCGAGCAGCTTGCGGTGGATCTGGTCGGCCTGGTTCTCCAGCCGGTTGACCTCGATCCAGTACTCGGTGAGGTTGGACATGGTCCGCAGGTTCGGCATCGCCTCGGCGGTCAGCTCCGCCGCCCGGGCCAGTACCTCGATCTGCTGCTCGACGCCCTTCGGCAGTTCCTCGATGTTGTAGAGGACGACCAGGTCGACGGCCTCCTCCATGAAGTCCATGATGTCGTCGAGGGAGGAGGCGAGGGAGTAGATGTCCTCGCGGTCGAACGGCGTGATGAAGGACGAGTTCAGCTGGTGGAAGATGGCATGGGTCGCGTCGTCGCCGGCGTGCTCCGCTGCCCGCATGCGTTCCGCGATCTCGGCCCGGGCGGAGGGATCCGCTCCGAGCAGTTCCATCAGGAGCTTGGCGCCCGTGACGATGTTGTCCGCGGACGCGGCGAACATGTCATAGAAGCTCGTCTCCCTGGGGGTCAGACGAAATCGCACGTGGGGTCCTCGGGGTGCTGGGTTTCGGTCAGGCTGATGCTAGGCGCATCATCCGGCCACGGCTAACCGGCGTCCCTTCAGTGTCGCCCATCAGGCACAGTGATCTGCACGGGCCCCCGCCCCGGTTCGCGGGGATCGGTACCCTATACCCACGAGGGGTATAACCACTCTTTCTGGACAACGGGAGGACGCGATGACGACCACCGAGGCGACGACCGCGGCGGCGGCCGAAGTCACCCCCGGGACCACCCAGCCGTCGGCCGATCACGGCACGGGCCACGAGCACGGGGTGCACGGCTACCACAAGCAGAAGGACGAGCACCTGAAGCGGCTGCGCCGCATCGAGGGCCAGATCCGCGGCCTGCAGCGGATGGTCGACGAGGACGTCTACTGCATCGACATCCTCACCCAGGTCTCGGCCTCCACGAAGGCGCTGCAGTCCTTCGCCCTCCAGCTCCTGGAGGAGCACCTGCGGCACTGCGTCGCGGACGCGGCGACCAAGGGCGGCGACGAGATCGAGGCGAAGGTCGAGGAGGCCACCAAGGCCATCGCGCGGATGATGCGCACCTGACCGGCCGGCGGGCGTGCCGGTCAGCGGGCGTGCGGGCCGGCGGGCGTGGGGCTCAGCGGGCGTGGGTGCCCACGCGAAGGACCTCGTCGATACGGGCTGCGCTGAGCCGCTCCCCGTCGACGGCGGAGGCCGCGATGATCAGCTCCCCGCACAGTTCGATTTCGGCCAGGGCGACGCACTCGGGGTCGCCGGGTGCGGTCGCGATCGGGGTCATGCGTCCTTCACCTCTTCCTGCCGGCGCCGGTCTCCCAGCGTAGGGAGGGCCCTGCGAACCGCGCATGACACGACCGGACCATTTGCCGATGGCCCGCCCGCCCCGCCCCCGCGGGCGGCTACGCCCGGATCTTCCCGGCGTAGATGTCCGCGCGGTCCGGCAGCGTCACCGAGACGGGCACCCCGAACCCGTAGAGCAGGGTGGTCGACGCGACCGCGACCGTACGGCCCTGGTTGCTGAAGCTGAACTGGTGGCGGACCTTGCGCAGCCGCCCCTCCTCGTCCAGATACGCGTCGAAGGGCACCGCGTCCGTGGTGAACCCTTTCGCCGCCGCGGCCAGTGCCCCGCGCACCTGCGGCGAGGCCAGCCGGGCGGCCTCCGCGATGTCGGTGGTCCCCCGGTAGTGCCGCACCTTCACCCCCGCGAGGTCGACCTCGCCCACGTACGTCACCTGGCGCGCGCCGCGCAGCAGCTCGGCGGCGGCGGCCGGGTCGGTGGCGCCGCCGGTGACCAGGTTGCCGTCGTCAAGGGTCGTGGTGTCGACCCGTACCCACTTGTCGGCGGGGACTCCGGCGCCGCGGTTCTTCATGTAGAGCGCGCCGGGGACGAGCAGCTCGGTGATGGGCCGGTGCTCGCTCTCGCCGGCGGCGTCGCCGGGGAGCATCACCTGGAGCCGGCCGGTGCGGAGCCGGAAGTCGTAGCCGCCCTCGCCGCGGATGGTGACGCGGGTGCCGCCGGTGGCCATCTCCATGGAGGTGCTGGTCTTCGACGAGCCGACGCGGACCAGCGCCTCGGCCGCGCCGCGCACGGTCCGCGCCGGGTCGCCGCCGGGCTCGGCGTCGTCACCGGGGGCGGCGCAGCCGCCGCCCAGCACCAGAGCCATCGCGACGCCGCAGACCCTGCCCGAGCGTCCGTTGCCGCGCATCCCCATCGCCTGCCAACCCCCAACGCCGTACCGCGTGTCCGTGGGATCCCACCCGACCGGATAACGACGGTCCCGACGACCCGTCACGCACGGCGCAGTACGGTGGAGGCGTGCATCACACGGAGACCACGGAGCGCGGTTCGTTCGCGTTCGCCCGGTGCAGCTGCGGCTGGACCGGCCCGGCCCGCAGGTCACGCGACCGGGCCCGCACGGACGCGGCGGAGCACCGGGCTTCGGTGAGCGGCTAGGGCCTTTCCGGTCCTAGGCCGCGAGGTCGTTCTCGCCGGCGCCGAGGCGGGGTTCGGGGATGCCGATGGCCTCGGTGACGGCGTGGCCCTCGGCGGCGCGCCGGGAGCGCACCAGACGGGCGCCGCGCGGGGACCGGGCGACGGCGGCGAGGACCGGGGTGAGCATCGCGAGCGCGGGCGGGGCGAGCAGCAGCGCGACGGCGGTACCGAGGGCGAGGCCGCCGACGACGTCGGTGGGGTAGTGAACGCCCATGTAGACGCGGCAGAAGCCCTCGGCGAGGGCGAGTCCGATGGCGGCGAGGCCCCAGCGGCGGTGCGCCATGAAGACGCCGACGGCGACGGCCATGGTCAGCGTGGCGTGGTCGCTGACGAAGGAGAAGTCGGTCTTGCCGGCGACGAGGACGTCGAGGCCCTGGTGTTCCTTGAACGGCCGGGGGCGTTCCACGAAGCCGCGGATGGGAATGTTGACGAGCAGCGCGAGGCCGGCGGCGAGCGGCGCCCACACCAGCCCGGCGAGGCCCGCGACGGAGTCGGCGAGGGTGCCGCGCCGGCGGAGGTGCCACCAGCAGCCGAGCACGACGAGGACGAGGCCGAGCACGATCCCGTACTCGCCGACGAACTCCATGACGCGGTCGAACCACGGCGGGGCGGCCTTGGCCAGCCCGTTGATGTCGTAGAGCAGGCTGACATCGGGGTTCATACCGTCCGATGCGAGTCCAGCCATCTGCTTCGGCCCCTTGCTGTGTGGGTGTACTGGTGGCGGTGTCCAACCCCCGTGGTCAGAGCGGTCGGATCGGGAACGATCCGCCCGAGGGGAGCGTTCCGCTCCGTACCCAAGATCACTGCGACGTTACCCAAAGGTGACGCGCCGCCGCAGCCCGGGGCCACGACTTGACGCCCAGTCACTGCTGGGGCAGGTGGGTGGGCAGCGCGGCGGCGCCGTCCTCGGTGACGCGGGTGGCGCCGAAGTAGTCCGGCGTGTCGATCCGGTCGAAGCGGATGACGGCGCCGGTGCGCGGCGCGTCGATCATGTAGCCGCCGCCGACGTAGATGCCGACGTGTCTGATGGCCCGTGAGTTCGTCAGATCGTCGGAGAAGAACACCAGATCACCCGGGAGCAGCTCGTCGCGGCTCGGATGCGGCCCGGCGTTGTACTGGTCGTTGGCCACGCGCGGCAGCTCGATCCCGACCGACTCGTACGCCGCCTGCGTCAGCCCCGAGCAGTCGAACCGCCCGTTCTGCGCGGCCGTTCCCGTACCGCCCCACAGATACGGCGTGCCGAGCTTCTGCTGCGCGTAGTAGATGGCGGCCGCCGCCTGCCTGGACGGCTCGACGCGGCCGACGGGCCGGGCGAAGCTCTTCTCCAGCGAGCGGATGATCCGCACGTAGTTCTGCGTCTCGCTGATCCGCGGCACACCACCGGACCTGATGACCCGATAGGCACCGGCGTTGTACGCGGCGAGCATGTTGTCCGCGTTGTCGCCCGGCACGTCCTTCACATAGCCGGCCAGCTCGCAGTCGTACGAGGCCGCGGACGGGATCGCGTCCTTGGGATCCCAGATGTCCCGGTCCCCGTCCCCGTCACCGTCGATGCCGTGCCCGGCCCAGGTGCCGGGGATGAACTGGGCGATGCCCCGGGCGTCGGCCGGCGAGACGATCGTGGGGTTCCAACCGCTCTCCTGGTACAGCTGGGCGGCGAGCAGCGCGGGATTGAGCGCCGGGCAGAGGTTCCCCCACTTCTGCACCAGCCCCTGGTACGCCGCCGGCACGGCCCCCTTGGCCAGCCCCACGGTCCCGCTCCGCCCGCTCCCGGCCCCCCCGACGAGCCCGGCGGCGGCGGAGTACGTCCCGACGACGAGCAGCACGACGAACAGCAGAAAGAACCCGCCGACCCCGCCGCCCAGCCACCAGGCCGCCCGTACCTTACGCACCGTCAACCACCCTTCGGTCCCTGCCAGTACGCCCCGGCCGTCCAGTCTAGGCGGGCACCTCCGGGCGCGGGGGTGGACGAAACGGACGGCACCCCAAAGGTGCCACAACGACAATCATTGCCCGGAGTCACCCTCCGTGATACACAGAGTGACCATACGCTTCTTCGCATACAAACCGGCCACACCGCCGCAGGTCAAGACGGTCAGATCGGTCAGATGTGCGGGGATCGGGTAAAGAGAGCCGTCAAGCCGTCACACGCGAGCGGTTTCATCAGCGAAGATAGGTCGACGACCCATGCCGTTCGGCAGGGGCGACGAACTACCCAACAGGGGCGGTGAGTTACATGTACCTGGCGGCCGAGAAGGGCGACATCTCCACCATCATCGGTGGAATCGCCCCGAACTGGGGGCCTTTCGGGAGCCTGGGCGCCGAGGCCAAGGTGATGATCGAGGTCGTGATGGCCGTGGCCATCCTGCTCTGCCTCGGCATCGCCATCTGGGGTGCGGCCAAGCAGCGCATCGGCGCGACCGCGCTGCGGGACACCTTCAGCGCCGAGCAGGGCAAGGGCCTGATCGTGGCCGGCCTGACCGGCGTCTTCATCATCGGGTCTCTGGGGACGCTCTTCACCATCGTGTACGGGATGGCCGTCTAACCCGTTTCTACCAACGAGGTCGCTTTCCCTGATGTCCAGTCACCACCCGGACCCGCTTCCGTACCCGCGCGTGCTTGAGAGGGCGTACCCGGCATGAGCCTCGGCGACGAGCACGACGGCCAGACCCGTACCCGCCTCCCCGAAGGCAACTCCGGCGACCCCTACGCCACCCCCCGCCGCCCGGCCCGCGGCTCCCGCTCCCTCATCGCGGTCGTCGGCGTCGTGGCCCTCCTCATCGCCGCCATCGCCCTCGCCAACCGCGGCAACGACACCCCGAGCGGCGACACCGGCACCGCCACCGGCGGCGCGGGCGCCCCGGCCCGCTCGGCCGCCCCGACGGCGGCGACGGGCGTGCGCCCGGTGACGGGCAAGAACGGCGAGATCCCGACGGGGTTCGCGAGGGACGAACAGGGGGCGCAGAGCGCCGCGACGAACTACGCGGTGGCGCTGGGGTCGGTGGACATGTTCCAGCGCGGGCCGCGCGAGGCCATCGTCCGGGCCATCCACGACCCGGCCGTCGCGGACGGCCTGGTGCGACGCCTGGACGAGTCGTACTCGGCCGCGTTCCTGGCGAACGTGGGACTCACCGCCGACGGACTCGCGCCCTCGGGCCTGACGTTCGTGTCCCGCACGATCCCCGTCGGCGCGAAGGTCAAGGACTACACGGGCGACACCGCCACCGTGGAGGTGTGGTGCACCGGGCTCGTGGGCCTGGCCGGCGAGGGCTCGACCAAGCCGGTGACGTCGACGTGGTTCACCATCACCGAGAAGCTCAAGTGGGTCGGCGGCGACTGGAAGATCGACAGCTCGGAGCAGGCCGAGGGCCCCACGCCCGTCAACGGTGACAACCGGGCCTCCATGGCGGACGAGATCGCCAAGGCCGTCGAGGGATACGGAGGCTTCACCTATGCCCGCTAGCCGACGTGCCCCGCTGCGTGCCCTGGCCGCCGGCGTGGCCGCGCTCCCCGCCACGCTCGTGCTGCTCGCCTCTCGCGCGTACGCGGCCCCGACGCCGCCCAGCGGCACGCCGTCGCCCGGCACCCCGTCCGCCACCGTCACACCGACGCCGACGCCGACGCCGAGCGCCAGCAACGACCCCTGCGACCTCATCGTGGGCCAGGCCCGGGAGTACTGCGAGAACGGCCAGTCCGGCGGCGCCGGCACCCGCCCCCGACTCGACGACCCCACCACCGCGCTCGACCCGCTCTCCTCCCTCGCGCACGGCTGCGCCAAGGCCGCCGCCTGGGTCGTCGACACCCTCTCCGCCGCCGTGAAGGAGACCGCCCAGGTCGACTTCACCAACCCGCAGTTCCTCGGCCGCTACGCGATCGTCTTCGCCGCCTCCGTCTTCCTCACCCTCCTCCTCTGGCTGCTCGCGGTCGCCAAGCGCGCCATCCGCGGCGTCCCGCTCACCACCGCGATCTCCGAGGCGATCGGGTTCCTCTGGCTGACGGTCCTCGCGTCCGCCTTCACGCCGCTCATCCTCTACACGGTCGTCAACGCCACCGACGCCGTCACCGAGGTCATCGCCTCCGGCACCGGCCAGCAGACCGACGTGTTCTTCGGCAGCTTCAAACAGGCGCTGGAGAAGGGCGACAGCATCGGTGGCGGGCCCATCATGCTGATCATCGTGTCGCTGGTGACCGTCCTCGCCGCCGGCGTGCTCTACCTGGAGCTCGTACTGCGCGCCGTCCTCCTCTACGTCGGCGCGCTGCTCGGCGTGGTGGTCTACTCCGGCCTCGTCGACAAGAACATGTGGGGCCACGTGCGCCGCTGGGCCGGGATCATGATCGCGGTGATCCTCGTCAAGCCGGTGATCGTGATCGTGCTCGGGCTCGCCGGAGCGCTCTCCTCCGGCACCGGGCCCGACTCGTTCTCCGCCGTCGTCTCCGGCCTCTCGATCATCCTCCTGGCCATCTTCGCCTCGGCGATGATCTACCGCTTCGTGCCCGGCTTCGGCGACGAGATCATCGCCTCCCGCAACAACCGCCTGCACCGCGCCGGCGAGAACACCGCGGCCGCCGTCATCTCCTCGCCCGCCTCCCTCGTGTCCCAGGGCATCAAGACCCACAGCACCCGCGGCGACGGCGGCGGATCCCAGGGCTCCCAGGGCGGCGCCCGGCCCGCCAACCCGCTCTCCGGCGGCGTCGCCGCCCACAGCAGCCGCGGCTCCTCCCAAGGAGCATCGGCCACTCCCCCGCCCCGCAGCGCCAGTCCCACCGCGGGCACCCCGCACACCAGCCGTAGCAGCAACAGCAGCAACAGCAGCAAGAACACAGGAGCAGGAGGTGCAGGGCGTTGACGACCCAGTCCCAGCCGGTCTCGCCCCGCCGCACGTATCTCGTCGGCCGCGCCCGGCCGAACGCGGTCATCGGCAAGAACCGTGAGACCGGCGAGATCGCGCTCATCATCGCCGGCGCCTTCCTCGGCATGATGTGCGGACTGCTCGTCCCCGTCCTGTCCCTGCGCATCGTGCTGCTCACCGGCTTCCCGCTGCTCGCGCTCGCCGCCGTCTACGTGCCGTACAAGCACCGCACGTTCTACAAGTGGTTCGAGATCAACCGCAGCTACAAGCGGATGCTCAAGCGCGGCACCGCCTACCGCTCCGCCGCCGTCGAGGCCGGCACCCGCCTCGACGGCCGAGAGGTCGAGATCGGCCCGCCGCCCGGCATCGGCCGCGTCAGCTGGCTCTCCGCGCCCTTCGGCCCCGACGAGATCGCCGTGCTGCTGCACGCCGACCGCCGCACCGTCACCGCCGCCATCGAGATCGAGGGCCCCGGCGTCGGCCTGCGCGACTCCGAGGACCAGGAAGCCCTCGTCGACCGCTTCGGCACCCTCCTCAAGCACGTCGCCAACGGGGACGGCTTCGTCACCCGCCTCCAGATGCTCGCCCGCACCCTCCCCGCCGACCCCGACGCCCACGCCAAGGACGTCGCCCAGCGCGGCGACCACCAGGCCCCGGCCTGGCTCCAGGAGTCGTACGACCAGCTCCAGTCCATGGTGTCGACCAGCAGCGAGCAGCACCGCGCCTACCTCGTCGCGTGCATGCACTACACCCGCGAACTCGCCGCCGAGGCCAACGCCATGGCCCGCGCCGCCCGGCACGCCTCCGGCGCCCGCAAGCTCGACCGCGACGCCGGCCTCGCCGTCGTCATGGCCCGCGAGCTCACCGACATCTGCGCCCGGCTGGCCGAGGCGGACATCCGGGTACGGCAGCCCCTCGGGCAGTCCCGGCTCGCGTCCCTCGTGCACTCCATGTACGACCCGGACCACCCCATCGACCACATCCAGGCCATGACGAAACGAAACGCTTGGCCCGCCGAACTGGACGCGATGGAGCCCACGTACCTCCAGGCCAAGACCCGCGAGTCCGCCACCCGAGCCCCCTGGTGCCACGCCACCGCCTGGATCAAGGAGTGGCCGATGACCCCGGTGGGCGTCAACTTCCTCGCCCCGCTCCTCGTCCACACCCCCGACGTCATCCGCACCGTCGCCGTCACCATGGACCTGGAACCCACCGAGGTCGCCATCGAGCGCATGCTCACCGAGAAGACCAACGACGAGGCCGAGGCCTCCCGCCAGGCCAAGATGAACCGCACCGTCGACCCCCGCGACATCGCCGCCCACGGCCGGCTCGACCAGCGGGGTGAAGATCTCGCCAGCGGCGCGGCGGGCGTCAACCTCGTCGGGTACATCACCGTATCGTCGCGCTCGCCCGAGGCCCTGGCCCGGGACAAGCGCACGATCCGGGCCTCCGCCGGAAAGTCGTATCTGAAGCTGGAGTGGTGCGACCGCGAGCACCACCGGGCCTTTGTGAACACCTTGCCGTTCGCGACCGGCATCCGCCGCTAGGGCCGAAGGGGCACAGACCGATGCGAGATCCGCTGTCCGTCCTCACCGAAGCCTTCACCTCCTTCCTCTTCGGGAAGGTGGAGACGACCCGCCTGCCCGTGCGCACCTCCACCGGGCAGGCCCAGGCCGTCTACCTGCCGACCGCCGCCCCCGGCCTCGGCGACTCCGGCGTGATCATCGGCCGCGAGGTCTACAGCGGCAAGGGGTACATCTACGACCCCTTCCAGCTGTACGGGCAGCAGCTCCCCGCCCCGCACTGGCTCGTCCTCGGCGAGTCCGGCAACGGCAAGTCGGCGCTCGAGAAGACGTACGTGCTGCGCCAGCTCCGCTTCCGCGACCGCCAGGTCGTCGTCCTCGACGCCCAGGGCGAGGACGGCGTCGGCGAATGGAACCTCATCGCGCAGGAGCTGGGGATAACGCCCATCCGGCTCGACCCGATGGTCGCCAACGACGACGGCATCCGCCTCAACCCGCTCGACCCCGCGATCACCACGACCGGGCAGCTCGCCCTGCTCCGTACGATCATCGAGGTCGCCATGGGCCACGGCCTCGACGAGCGCTCCGGCTTCGCGCTCAAGGTCGCCCACGCCTACGTCAACGAGCACATCACCGACCGGCAGCCGATCCTCACCGACATCGTCGAGCAACTCCGCCACCCGGAGGCGGAGTCCGCCGAGGCCATGAACGTCGACATAGACGACGTACGGGCCTGGGGCCTCGACGTGGCCCTGGTGCTCGACCGGCTCGTCGACGGTGACCTGCGCGGCATGTTCGACGGCCCGACGACCGTCGGCATCGACCTCGACGCCCCGCTCATCGTCTTCGACCTCTCCCACATCGACCGCAACTCGATCGCCATGCCGATCCTCATGGCGATCGTCGGCGTGTGGCTTGAGCACACCTGGATCCGCCCCGACCGGAAGAAGCGCATCTTCCTCGTCGAGGAGGCCTGGCACATCATCAACAGCCCGTTCGTGGCCCAGCTGTTCCAGCGCCTGCTCAAGTTCGGCCGCCGCCTCGGCCTGTCCTTCGTCGCCGTCGTCCACCACCTCTCCGACGTCGTCGACGGAGCGGCCGCCAAGGAGGCCGCGGCGATCCTCAAGATGGCCTCCACCCGCACCATCTACGCCCAGAAGGCCGATGAGGCCCGCAACACCGGCCGCGTCCTCGGCCTGCCCCGCTGGGCCGTCGAGATCATCCCGACGCTCACGCCCGGCATCGCCGTCTGGGACGTCAACGGCAACGTCCAGGTCGTCAAACACCTCATCACCGAGAAGGAACGCCCGCTCGTCTACACCGACCGCGCCATGACCGAGTCCTCCGCCCCGGCCGACCCGGACCTCGAATGGGAGACGGAACAGCGCGCGCTCCTCATCGAGCAGCAGATGAACGGCTCCTCGCAGTCGACGGTGGCGTAAGGACATCGGCATGGAGAAAGCGGTACGGAAGGAGGGCGGCATCCCCGACGGTCTCGTCGTCGGACTGCTCGCCCTCCTGCTCGCCCTCGCGTTCCTGGTGTGGACGGCCACCGGCCTCGCCGCCCTCTTCGCGCACGGCAGCTGGCCGGCCGGCGCCACCTTCACCCGCACCCCGCTCGCCCTGCGCTCCCTCATGACCGCCCCGACCGACCTGCCGGCCGCCTGGCCGGACGCCGCACCGGCACAGCTGCCGGGCTACGGCCTGTTCTGGGGCCTGCTCATCGGCGAGGCGATGGTCCTCGCCGTCCTCACGGTCTTCGCCCTGGGCACCCTGGCCCGCTGGCGGGCGGTACGGGCGAACAGGAAGGCCGGGGTGTACGGGGAGGGGCGCGCAGGCCGGACGGCCAGGCCCAAGACCGCCGCCGCGCGGGTCAAGGGCGGCACCGTACGAACCAAGGCCGCCGCGGTCGAGCGCGAGCCGGCCGCCGAGGCCGCGTACGAGAGCCCCGGCGCGAGCGCACCCGCACCGACGCCGGCGCAGACGCCCGTACCGACGCCCGTGACCGCAGCGCCGCCCCACCCGCGTACCCCCGTGGACGAGACTCCCACCCAGCCCCCGGCACCGGCCTCGACCCCGGTACCACCGCCCGTGCCGGTGCCGGCGCCTGTCGCCCCCCGGCTCGTCTACGGCCCCGCCGCCACCCGCCGCCCCGCCGCCATACAGGCGGTCCGCGACGCCGACGGAGCCGTGCTCGTCGTGACGTCCGACCCGAGCCTCTGGGCCGAGACCAAGGACGCGCGCGGCAAGCTCGGCCCGGTCCTGCTCTACGACCCCGGGCACCTCTGCGACACGCCCGCACGGCTGCGCTGGAGCCCCGCGGAGGGATGCGAGAACCCGGACAGGGCCCGGGAGCGGGCGGCGGCGCTACTCGCTCCCGTACGGCCGCAGGCACGGCTCGACGCGGCGACGGCGGACACCGCGGAAACGCTCCTGCGCTGCTGGCTGCACGCCGCGGCGACGGACGGCCGGCCGTTCAAACAGGTGCACCGCTGGGCCCAGGGCGCCGACGCCCACGAGCCCGTACGGATCCTCCGCACCCACCCCAAGGCCGCCGCCGGCCACGCCGGCCTCCTGGAGTCGGCGCTCACCGCGCACCCGGAACGCCGGGCAGCAGCACAGGAACTGACGGCCCGTGCGCTCGCAGCCCTCTCCTCGATCCACATCCGGGACGCCTGCACGGCAAATCGAACGGATTCGCTCACGCTCGCATCTTTCGTCGCCGAACAGGGCACGCTGTACGTGGTGGGTGAACCGATCGAGGACCCGCGCACCCACCCGGGCGCGATGCCCCTTCTCACCGCGCTCGCAGCGAGCGTGGTCGAGCACGGCCGCCGCATGGCCGCACGGTCATCCGACGGTCGGCTCGACCCACCACTGAGCCTCGTCCTCGACGACGTCGCCGCGGTCGCACCGCTCCCCGGCCTCCCCGAGCTCGTCGCCGCCGGCGCGGAGCAGGGCCTGCCGACGCTCGCCCTGATGCGCTCGCAGGAGCAGGCACGGTCCCGCTGGCCCGAGCGAGCCGAGCTCCTGCCCCAGGCGTGACGGACCGGGGACGACGTACGGGTCACCGGTCACCGGTCACTGGCCACAGGCCACCGGTCCTGTGACGCCTGTTACGCCGTCGCCGGCCGGGGCAGCACGTACTCCAGGTCGTAGCCGCTCTCGGCGTCCGCCAGCAGCATCCGCCCGCCCGACGCGACGAAGCCGAAGCGCCGGTAGAAGGCGGCCGCCCGGTGGTTGTCCTCGTGCACGTACAGCCGCACCCGCTCGACCGCCGGCTCCGGCAGCGCCCAGGACCACTCCACGGCCGCCCGGAACAGCGCGTCGATCACCCCGGCGCCGCGCGCCTCGGGCCGTACGTACACACCCACCAGCTGCGTCTGGTCGACCTTCGCGGGCTCCCCGAACAGCGGCTCCGCGTCCGAGGGCCGCTCCACGATCACCGTCGTCGCGCCGATCCAGCGCCCGTCCGGCGTCTCCGCGACGAACTGGCGCACCCGACCCGCGCCGCTCTCGGAGCCGTTCACCGTCCGCTCCTGCCAGAAGGAGTCGGGCTGCGCGACGGCCTTCTCGTACGTCTCCACGAAGGCGAGGTGCGCGACCGGGTCCTGCAGGGCCGCGAGCCGCAGCTCGCGCACCTTCTCCCACTCGTCGGCGCGGATGGTGCGAATCGAATAGTCCATGCCGCGATCTTCACCACGGCCGCACGCCGCTGACAAGCGATTTCGTGGTACCTGGGTACGACGACGGGGCCGCCTCCCAGCCCCTAACGTGGCCGGGTGACGACGGAGACGGGACCGAGCCGGTACGTACGGCACCTCCTCACCCGCCTACGGGCCCTCGACGCGGCCCGCCCATGGGTGTGGGACGCGACGGTGACCGCGACCCTGACGACCGGCGCGCTCGTCGACGCGGTCGGCGGCGGCTGGCGGACCGTCGCGCGCGACCCGTCGCTGCCGCCCTGGCTGGTCCTCGCCCTCAGCCTCGCCCTCGCGCTGCCTCTCTACTGGCGGCGGCGCCGGCCGACGCCCGTCCTCGCCGCGATGGCGGCCGCGGCGCTCGTCAGCGCGAGCACGGGCGCGTTCCTCCAGGCCGGCTACCTCCAGGCCGTCCCGCTCTTCCACATCGCGCTCCGCCGCCCGCCCCGAGCCCTGCTCGTCGCCGCCGCGCTCCTGACGACGCCGCTGGTGGCGGGCGCGCTCCGCTTCCCCACCGGCACACCGGCCGCCGACCCGCTGGCGTGGACGTACGTCCTCGCGGCCCTCCTCGGCATCACGGTCCGCTCCCGCCAGGAGGAACGCGCCCAGGAGGTCCGGCTCGCGGCCGCGGCCGAACGCGCCCGGATCGCCCGCGAGATGCACGACATCATCGGCCACCACCTCTCCGTCGTCACCGGCCTGGCCGACGGCGGCCGCTACGCCGCGGCCGGAAACCCCGAACGCGCCGTCCAGGCCCTCGACGCCATCGGCACCACCAGCCGCCAGGCCCTCACCGAACTCCGGCGCCTGCTGGGCACCCTGACGGCGGATCGGACCCCCCAGCCGGGCCTCGCGGAACTGCCGTCCCTGATCGAAGGGGTACGGAAGGCGGGCCTCCCGGTCGAGACGACTCTGGACGACTGCGGCCGAGCTCTCTCGGCCGGCGCGGAACTGACGGTGTACCGGGTCGTGCAGGAAGCGCTGACGAACACGCTGAAACACGCGGGTCCGAGAGCGAGCGCAACGGTGACGGTGAGGCCCGGACCGGAGGCCGTGACGGTGACCGTGACGGACACGGGCAACGGCGCCCGCCCCGTCGTCTCCGGCCGGGGACTGACCGGGATGCGCGAGCGCGCGGCCCTCTACGACGGCACACTCGACTGTGGCCCGCTGCCGGCCGACACGGGCCCGGGCTGGCGGGTACGGCTCCGACTTCCCCGGGAGGACTCCCCCTCGTGACGACGGTTCTGATCGCGGACGACCAGCCGATGCAGCGCTTCGGCTTCCGCATGCTGCTCGAGAGCCAGGACGACATGACGGTCCTCGGCGAGGCCGCCCACGGCACGGAAGCCGTCCGCCTGGTCGAACGCCACCACCCGGACGTCGTCCTGATGGACATCCGCATGCCGGGCCTCGACGGCATCGAGGCCACCCGCCGCATCGTCGCCACGGGCGCCCGCACCCGCGTCCTCATCGTCACGACCTTCGACCTCGACGAGTACGCCTACGACGGCCTGCGCGCCGGCGCGAGCGGCTTCCTGATCAAGGACGCCCAGCCCGAGGAACTCCTCGCGGGCATCCGCGCGGTCGCGGCCGGCGACGCGGTGGTCGCCCCGAGCCTCACCCGCCGCCTCCTCGACACCTACATCCACCACCTCCCGCCGGCCTCCCGGCCCAAGGAGGAAGACCCCCGTCTCGCCACCCTGACCGAACGCGAACGCGAGATCCTCACGGTCGTCGCCCAGGGCTGGACCAACACGGAGATCGCCACCCGCCTCCACCTCGCCGAATCCACGGTGAAGACCCACATCACCCGCATCCTCGCCAAAACCGGCTCCCGCGACCGCGTCCAGGCGGTCATCCTCGGCTACGACGCGGGCCTGGTGACCCCGGGTCAGTGACCGTCAGTGGTACGGGCTCAGCGGCGACAGGTCGAGATCGAAGCCGAAGGGCTCGGGGATACGGATGGTCTCCCCGAACTTCCGGTCGGTACGCGTGTACTCCACCTTCACGCCCTTGGGTGCGATCCGCTGGACTTCTTCCAGGAGGGGGAGGTGCCGCGGGTTAATGGTCACGGTGTCCTCCAGGGGGCTGGCCGGCCTCGTCAGGATACCCAGAACGCAGAAAAGCCCCGCACCATACGGTGCGGGGCTTTCCCACAATGATTGTTCGGCGGCGTCCTACTCTCCCACAGGGTCCCCCCTGCAGT